>DASVOL010000576.1:0-5609 GCA_036383375.1 Bradyrhizobium sp.
CCACCAGAGCCAGTTTCCGTCGGTCACGCTGAGCTTCAACCTGGCGCCGGGCACGGCGGTGGGGACCGCGGTCGCGGCAGTCCAGAAGGCGACCGCCGACCTCAACGTGCCCTCGACCGTGGTCACCAGCTTCCAGGGCAATGCGCAGGCGTTCCAGGCAGCGCTCGCGTCGACGCCGATCCTGATCCTCGCCGCGGTGGTCGCCGTCTATCTGATCCTCGGCATGCTCTATGAGAGCACGATCCATCCGATCACGATTCTCTCGACCCTGCCGTCCGCCGGGCTCGGCGCATTGCTCGCGCTGTGGGCCTTCGGCTTCGGGCTCGACGTGATCGGGCTGGTCGGTATCATCCTGCTGATCGGCATCGTGCAGAAGAACGGCATCATGCTGATCGATTTCGCGCTGGAGGCCGAACGCCACCAGCATCTCCCTGCCGAGCAGTCGGTCTATATGGCCTGCAAGGCGCGCTTCCGCCCGATCCTGATGACGACGATGTGCGCGATGCTCGGCGGCGTTCCCTTGATGATCGGCACCGGCACCGGATCGGAGCTGCGTCAGCCGCTCGGCTTTGCCATCGTCGGCGGCCTGATCGTCTCGCAGCTGATGACGTTGTTCACCACGCCGGTCGTGTACATTTATCTCGACGGCTTGACCCGCTGGTTCGCCAGGCTGCGCCCGAATGCGCGGAAGACCGCAACACACAAACCCGAGGTGGTGTTATGACCTGGCTCTGCGCCGTGAGCTCGCCTCAGCCTGCCCTGCGGCGCTGGCCGCGCCACCACAGGCCGAAGGCGATCGCAACCGCGGCGGCCAGCGAGAACCAGGTGATGGCGTACTGCATGTGGTCGTCCTTGAGCCGCACCTTGAGCGGCCCGGGCTTCGGCGTGCCGCTGTCGGGCACCGGCGCCTCGAGGTCGATATAGAACGGCGCAACCTGTCCCCAACCGAGCGTCTGCGCCATCGCGCGATGATCGCGCACGAACCACAGGCGCTTCGTCGGATCCTCCTTCGGCGTCAGCCGGCCCGGCGGCTCGGGAAAGCGGATATAGCCGGTCAACTCGACCGGCGCGCCGGTGACGAGGCGGCCTGTGACGCGATCCTCGAAGGCGCGATCCTGCATCGTGTTCTGCACGAAACCGGTGTTGATCACGACGGTCTCGCCGCTGGCGAGCTTGGCCGGCAGGAACGCCCAGGTGCCGGGTCCCGCGACATCGTCGCGCACCGCGGAGCCGGAGCTGAAGACCATCGCGTCCGGCTGTTTCGCGTAGGTCGCGGTCAGGGTGACGCGGCGGAATTCATCTTTGGCCGAGGTCACCGTGGGCCACGCCGATGGCGGCGGCAGCGCTTCCGTCGGCGCGGCCAGCCGCTCGTCGAGTGCGGCGATCAGCGCGTGCTTCTCGACCCGGCGCTGCAGTTGCCAGACGCCGAGGGCAATGAACACCGCGATCAGGATCAGCGTGAAAATGCCGAAGCCGGCCGCGCTCGGCCGCTGAGAGCCTTTTGACGCGCTTCCTTCGCGCGAACCGGTGCCCACTTCGCTGGAAGACGCTTTACTCGTCGTGTCGTTCATTGCGGGTCGCGCTCGATCAATTGGCCTTCGGCGGCCTTGTGGTGGAATTGCAGCGCGATCAGAAGCGCCTTCATGGATCGCAGCGGCAGGATCGTGGTGACTACGATCAGCGGCAGCCACAACGCGGCGTGAACCCAGAACGGCGGCTGGTACTTCACCTCGACGATCAGCGCCGCCGCGACCACGATGGCGCCGGCCAGCATGATGACGAAGATCGCCGGCCCGTCGCCGGCATCGATGAAGGCGAAGTCGAGGCCGCAGGCCTGGCAGCGCGGCGCCAAGGTCAGGAAGCCGGAATAAAGCTTGCCCTTGCCGCAGCGCGGGCAGCGGCAGGCGATGCCGCGCAGCGCGCTTTCGGTCACAGTGGGCGGGGTATCCGTCATCGGTCCTCTTCAAAAGCAAAGGGGGCGGCCATCGGGCCGCCCCCTCTTAGCACGTCAGTGAAGTTAGTGTGCGCCGTGCGCCATGGACTCGGCGCCGTGGCCCCAGACGTAGATGCAGATGAACAGGAACAACCAGACCACGTCGACGAAGTGCCAGTACCAGGCTGCGAACTCGAAGCCGAGATGCTGCTTCGGCGTGAAGTGACCGGCATAGGCGCGGATCAGGCAGACCAGCAGGAAGATGGTGCCGACCAGCACGTGGAAGCCGTGGAACCCGGTCGCCATGAAGAAGGTCGCGCCATAGACGTTGCCGCCGAACGAGAACGTCGCATGGGCGTACTCATAGGCCTGCACGCAGGTGAAGCAGGCGCCGAGGATCACGGTGAGGATCAGGCCCTGCTTGAGGCCCTGGCGGTCGTTCTCCAGCAGCGCATGGTGCGCCCAGGTGACTGTCGTGCCCGAGGTCAGCAGCAGCAGCGTGTTGAGCAGCGGCAGATGCCAGGGATCGAAGGTCTCGATGCCATGCGGCGGCCAGGTGCCGGGAACCGAGCAGGCGCCCATCGCCGTGCCGGCGCCGCAGCCGAACACCGCATCGCGGGTGGCATGCACCGCATCGGCCGGGAACAGCGCCGAATTGAAGAACGCCCAGAACCAGGCGACGAAGAACATCACTTCGGAGGCGATGAACAGGATCATGCCGTAGCGGTGGCTGATCTGCACCACGCGGGTGTGGTCGCCCTTGTACTGGGCTTCCTTGATCACGTCGCCCCACCAGCTCGCCATGGTGTAGAGCACGCCGATGGTGCCGACGCCGAACACGATCGGCGCGGCCGAGAACATGTGGTGCATCCAGCCGATCGCACCGAGCGCCATGATGAAGGCCGAGACCGAGCCGACCACCGGCCACGGGCTCGGGTCGACGAGATGATAGTCGTGATGCTTGACTTGCGCCTCAGCCATTGCCGTCTCTCCATTCGCGTGCCGCAAGGCACGTCTTAATCTTGATATTCCAGAACTAGCCGCCCTTGCGCTGCTCCGCCTCGCCCGCAGCCACGGGCTTCGGCGCGGCATCGCGCACGGGGAAGAAGGTGTAGGACAAAGTGATGTTCTTCAGCGTGTCGTTCTCGCTGTCCTTGGCCAGCGCCGGATCGACATAGAACACCACGGCCATCTCGCGCTTCTCGCCCGGCGCCATGGTCTGTTCGGTGAAGCAGAAGCAGTTGATCTTCTGGAAATAGGCGCCGACCGTCAGCGGCGCGACATTGTAGGCGGCCTGTCCGGTCGTGGTGCGCGCCGACTGGTTGGTCACGGTGTAATAGACCGTGACGACCTGGCCGATCTTGACGTCGATCGTGTTCTGCTCGGCCTCGAACTTCCAGGGCAGGCCCGGCGCGACGTTGGAATCGAAGCTGACCGAAATGGTCCGCGCGAGCGGCGCATCCGTCGGTGCCGAGGTCGCGACCTGGGTGGTGCCGTTGAAGCCGGTGGTGCGGCAGAACCAGTTGTAGAACGGCACGGCTGCGTAGGACGCGCCGACCATCAGCACCACGACGAAGCCGCAGATCGAGGCAACGATGGCGTCGCGCGTCAGCACGCGGCGCGTGACTTTCGCGCTCTTGGCTTGCGGAGCCTGCGGTGCACCCTGGTTTGCCATCTCACTCATAGCGGCCGCACCAGCACGGCCGGCCCCTTGACGAGGGTGACGGCGAAGAACAGCACGACCATGACGCCGAGCGCGAGCGCAATGGCGATCGAGCGCTGGCGGCGGCTCTTGAGCTGCGCCTCGGTGAGGACGATTCCTTCTGGTTCGCGTTTCTCGTCCATTGCTATCCCATGCGCCCCCATCTTGCCCCCCGGCGTCCCTACCCGATGAAGACAGGCAGGATCGCGCGGACCACGACCTCGGCAAGGAGGACGGCAAACAGCGCGAACAGATAGAGGATCGAGAAGGCGAACAGCCGGCGCGTAGCGCGGTTGGCGGCCGTGCCTTCACGGCGGCGATAGACCTCGATGGCGAGCCACAGCATGCCGGCGCCCAGAACCAGCGAAGTGACGCCGTAGATCGCGTCGAAATAGCCGAGCGGCCACGGCGCCAGCGCGATCGCGACCAGCACGATGGTGTAGAGCAGGATCTGCAGCCGGGTCGCGTCGGGACCAGCGACAACCGGCAGCATCGGGATGCCGGCGCGCGCATAATCGTCGCTGCGGAACAGCGCCAGCGCCCAGAAATGCGGCGGGGTCCAGAAGAAGATGATCAGGAACAGCAGGATCGGCTCGACCGAGAGCGAGCCGGTCGCGGCGGCCCACGCCACCACCGGCGGCAGCGCGCCGGCAGCGCCGCCGATCACGATGTTCTGCGCGGTCCAGCGCTTCAGCAACATCGTGTAGATCACGGCATAGAAGAAGATGGTGAAGGCAAGCAGCGCGCCCGCCACCCAGTTGACCAGGATGCCGAGCGTCATCACCGAGAAGAAGGCCAGCGTCAGGCCGAAGGCAGCCGCCTCGGCCTGGGTGATCTTGCCGCGCGGGATCGGCCGGTTGGCAGTGCGCGACATCAGGGCGTCGACGTCGCTCTCATAGGCCATGTTGAGCGCGCCGGAGGCGCCGGCACCGACCGCGATGCAGAGGATCGAGGTGAATGCCAGCACCGGATGGACATGCACCGGTGCGATCATCAGCCCGACCAGCGCGGTGAAGATCACCAGCGACATCACGCGCGGCTTCAACAGCGCGATGTAGTCACCCACTTCGGCCTCGGAAATCCGGGGCAGCTCGATGGCGTTGTGATCGACAACCGACAAGATCAGGTCTCACTTCTCTTAAAAGGCGCGGCGCACCCAGGGTGCGCCGCGTTGTCTTGGACTTACTGCACGCGTGGCAGCACTTCGAACTGGTGGAACGGCGGCGGCGAGGTCAGCGTCCACTCCAGCGTGGTCGCACCCGCACCCCACGGATTGTTCGCGGCCTGCTCCTTGCGGACGAAGGCATCGATCACGCCGTAGATGAAGATCAGGACGCCGACGCCGGAGATGTAGGAGCCCCAGGAGGAGATCAGGTTCCAGCCGGCGAACGCATCCGGATAGTCGACGTAGCGGCGCGGCATGCCCGACAGGCCGAGGAAGTGCTGCGGGAAGAACACCAGGTTGACGCCGATGAAGGTGAACCAGAAGTGCGCCTTGGCGATCCGCTCCGAGTACATGTAGCCGAACATCTTCGGGAACCAGTAGTACCAGCCGGCGAAGATGCCGAACACGGCGCCGAGCGACAGCACGTAGTGGAAGTGCGCCACCACGTAATAGGTGTCCTGCAGCACGCGGTCGACGCCGGCATTGGCCAGCACGACGCCGGTGACGCCGCCGACGGTGAACAGGAAGATGAAACCGATCGCCCAGATCATCGGCGCCTTGAACTCGATCGAGCCGCCCCACATCGTGGCGATCCAGGAGAAGATCTTCACGCCGGTCGGCACCGCGATCACCATGGTGGCGGCGACGAAAGAGGCCTGCGTCGCCGACGACATGCCGACGGTGTACATGTGGTGCGCCCACACCACGAAGCCGATGCCGCCGATCGCGACCATGGCGTAGGCCATGCCGAGATAGCCGAACACGGGCTTGCGCGAGAAGGTGGAGACGATCTGGCTGACCATGCCGAA
>DASVOL010000577.1:0-5950 GCA_036383375.1 Bradyrhizobium sp.
GTCACCGGTGCCGCAAAGCTCTCCGGCGGCGCCAGCCAGGAGACCTGGACGTTCGACATCGTGCACCCGAACGGCACGATCGGCGCGATCCTGCGCCGCGCGCCGCCTGGCTACGGTGCCGCGCCCGGCCGCGCCGCCGGCCTCGACGCCGAGGCGACGCTGATGCAGCTCGCGCATGACGCGGGCCTGCCGTCGCCAAAGGTGATGCATGTGCTGACGCCCGAGGACGGCCTCGGTCGCGGCTTCATCATGGCGCGGGTCGAGGGCGAGACCATCGCGCGGAAAATTTTGCGCGACGAGGAATTTGCCAAAGCGCGGCCGATGCTGGCGCGCCAACTCGGCCGCGTCATTGCCGGCATCCATGGCCTGCCGCAAGCAAAGCTGCCGCATTTGCGCAGCCTGACGGCGACCAGGGAGATCGAGGATCTCGCCCGGGAGTATCACAGCTTCAACTGGCCGCGGCCGGTGTTCGAGTTGGCGCTGCGCTGGCTGCGCGATCACGATCCCGGTCTGTCGTCCGAGGTGACGCTGGTGCATGGCGATTTCCGCCACGGCAATCTGATCATCGGCCCCGACGGGGTGCGCGCGGTGCTCGACTGGGAGCTCGCGCATTTCGGCGATCCCATGGAGGATCTCGGCTGGATCTGCGTCAATTCGTGGCGCTTCGGCGAGATCGACAAGCCGGTCGGCGGCTTCGGCTCCCGCGAGGACCTGTTCGCCGGCTATGAAGAAGCCGGCCGCAAGGCCGACCCCGACCGCGTGATGTTCTGGGAAGTGATGGGCACGCTGCGCTGGGGCGTGATGTGCTGCGGCATGATGCAGCGCTTCCGCCTGGGCCCCGATCATTCGATGGAGCGCGCGATGATCGGGCGGCGCGCGTCGGAGACCGAGATCGATCTGTTGCGGTTGCTAGCTCCGCGGGGAAAGTAAGATGCAGGACGAACCGACACCCACCGAACTGATCAAGGCCGTCGCCGATTTCCTGCGCACCGAGATCGCGCCTGTCATCAAGGGGCACAACAGTTTCAAGCTGCGCGTCGGCATCAACGCGCTCGATCTGGTGACGCGCCAGCTCGCGCTGGCCGAAGCCGGCGATGCGACCGAGGCCGCGCGGCTGAAGGCGCTGCTCGGCGCGGACGGCACGCTGATGGAGCTGAACCGCGCGCTGTCGGAGAAGATCGCGAGCGGCGAGGTTGATCTGAAGACGCCAGGGCTGTCGGAGCATCTCTGGCGGACCACGATGGACAAGCTCGCGGTCGATCAGCCGAACTACGCGTCCTACAAGAGCGCCGTCATTGCGGGCGAAGCGAAGCAATCCATTGCTCCGCTCGCGGAGTCGTGGATTGCTTCGTCGCTGCGCTCCTCGCAATGACGCGGATGGGGGCGTTACCGCCCCAGCCATTTCGGCGGACGCTTCTCCGAAAACGCCTTCGGGCCCTCGATGTAATCCTGCGAGGCGGCCATCGCCTTCACCGCCGGATACTCGCGCTGTTCGGCCAGCGCCTGTTCCAGCGAGACTTCGAGGCCCTTCTGGATCGCCTGCTTGGAGGCGCGGATCGACATCGGCGAGTTCTTGGCGATGGTCTCGGCCCAGCGCTCGGCGGCCGCCAGCGCCTCGCCCTGCGGCACGACCTCGTTGACGAAGCCGAGCTCGAGACCTTCCTTGGCGCTGACATGGCGCGCGGTCAGGATCATGCCCATGGCGCGCTTCAGCCCGATCTGCCGCGGCAAGCGGTGGACTCCGCCAGCGAGTGCCGCAAGGCCGACGCGCGGCTCGGGCAGGGCGAAGGTGGCATTCTCGGAGGCGATGATCAGGTCGCAGGCCAGCGCGATCTCGAACCCGCCGCCCATTGCGACGCCATTGACGGCGGCGATGATCGGCTTGTCGCAGTCGAAGCGGCTGGTCAGCCCGGCGAAGCCGCCCTTGTCCCAGCCGCGCTTGCCGCCCGCCGCCTGCCATTTCAGGTCGTTGCCCGCGCAGAACGCCTTGTCGCCGGCGCCGGTGACGATCGCGACCCACTGCTCGGGATCGGCCGAGAAGTCGTCGAACACCTTGTTGAGCTCGAAATGCGCGTCGATATGCAGCGCGTTATAAACTTCGGGCCGCGACAGCGTCACGATGGTGATGGGACCCTTGCGCGTCACCTTGGAGAATTTCAGATCCATGTTTGCTCCCGTCGATTTTCTGCGGCGAAGAATATGGCCGCTATCCTACCGCCTGCGCCTCGTTCCGCGCCATCCAATTACGCAACGCCACCGCGCGCGCAAGCCTCATCGGCCTGCTTGACTTGGCGGCGTGCTTCTCACCTTAATCGATCCGAACGCGGCTGCGCGATAGCGTCTAAACACAAAACCAGAATCAACAATATCTTCGGGAGTGACCGCCTTGGATTTCAATCTGCCGGCTGACCTGACAGCCTATCTCGCCGAGCTCGATCGCTTCATCGAACGCGAGGTCAAGCCGCTGGAAGCGGCTGATGACAACATCCGCTTCTTCGATCATCGCCGCGAATGGGCGCGCACCGATTTCGACAAGGGCGGTCTGCCGCGTCGTGAATGGGAGCTCTTGCTGCGCAAGGTCAAGAACCTCGCCGACGCCGCCGGTCATCTGCGCTTCGCGATCCCGAAGCGTTACGGCGGCAAGGACGGCTCCAACCTCTGGATGGCCGTGATCCGCGAGCATTTTGCCTCGAAAGGTCTCGGCCTGCACAACGATCTGCAGAACGAGCACTCGATCGTCGGCAATCTGCCGATCGTCACCATGCTCGACCGCTATGGAACCGACGAGCAGAAGGCGATGATCGACGGCTCGATCACCGGCAAGTACCGCATCACGTTCGGCCTGACCGAGCCCGAGCATGGTTCCGACGCCACGCATATGGAAACCAAGGCGGTGCCGGCGACGCGCGACAACGTCAAGGGCTGGATCATCAACGGTGAGAAGATGTGGACCACCGGCATGCATGTCGCGACGCACTGCGCGCTGTTTGCCCGTACCTCGGGCAATGACGGCGACGCGCGCGGCATCAGCTGCTTCCTGGTGCCGGCGAACTCGCCGGGCGTGAAGGTCGAGGAGTACATGTGGACCTTCAACATGCCGACCGATCATCCGCGAGTCAGCTTCACCGACGTGTTCGTGCCAGAGGATGCGCAGTTCGGTGAGGTCGGTCGCGGCCTGTCGCTGGCGCAATGTTTTGTCCATGAGAACCGCATCCGCCAGGCCGCGAGCTCGCTCGGCGCGGCCGTGTATTGCATCAACGAAAGCGTGAAGTACGCGCGCGAGCGAAAACCGTTCGGCAAGGCGCTGGCCGAGAACCAGGCGATCCAGTGGCCGCTGGTCGAGCTCGCGACCCAGGCCGAGATGCTGCGGCTGTTGATCCGCAAGACCGCCTGGGAGATGGATCAACTGACCCAGGCGCAGGTCGAGCACACGCTGTCGGACCGGGTCTCGATGTGCAACTTCTGGGCAAACCGGCTGTGCTGCGAGGCCGCCGACCGCGCGATGCAGGTGCATGGCGGCATGGGCTATTCGCGCCACAAGCCGTTCGAGCACATCTACCGCCACCATCGCCGCTATCGCATCACCGAAGGCAGCGAGGAGATCCAGAAGCGCAAGGTGGCAGGCTTCCTGTTCGGCTACATGGGCGCCGGCAAGCATTGACCCATTAATCGCGGAGGCGGCACGACATGGAAGGTGGATGCACCTGCAGAAACGTCCGCTACCGCCTCACCGGCAGGCCGCTGATCGTGCACGCCTGTCACTGCACCTGGTGCCAGCGCGAGACCGGCACCGTGCATGCGCTCAACGCGATGTACGAGGCCGAGCGGGTCGCGCACATCGCGGCCGAGCCCGAGATCGTGGACACGCCATCGGCGAGCGGCAAGGGGCAGAAGATCGCCCGCTGCCCGCGCTGCAAGGTCGCGGTCTGGAGCAACTATCCGGGCTCGGGAGCGGCGGTGCGCTTCGTTCGCGTCGGCACGCTGGATGATCCGAGCCGGTGCCCGCCCGATGTCCACATCTTCACGTCATCCAGGCAGCCGTGGGTGACGTTCCCGCCCGGAGCGAAGGTGTTCGCGGAGTATTACGATCGGAAAGTGGTCTGGCCGGAGGAGGCGCAAGAGCGCTGGCGGGTGTTGCGGGAGCAGATGAAGAAGGGGTGATGCGAGACGCTTGCTCCACCGTCGTCCCTGCGAAAGCAGGGACCCATAACCACAGTCGGCTGTTGGTTGAACGAGATGTGGCTCCAGCGTCTCACCACCACGAACATTCGTGGTTATGGGTCCCGGCTCGCGCTTCGCTTGGCCGGGACGACAGGGGAGGTTAATTCACCTGCCGGTCCTTCCCCACCCAGTATGGATCGCGCAAATTCCGCCGCAAAATCTTGCCCGATGGGTTGCGCGGCAGCGCCGGGATGAAGTCGACCGATTTCGGCGTCTTGTAGCCGGCGATCCGCTCGCGGGTGAAGTTGATGATGTCGGTGGCGGTCGCACTCTTGCCCGGCTTCATCACCACCACCGCCTTCACCGCCTCGCCCCATTTGTCGTCGGGAATGCCGATCACGGCGGCTTCCGCGACGTCAGGGTGATCGCAGAGTGCGCTTTCGACTTCGGCGGGATAGATGTTCTCGCCGCCGGAGATGATCATGTCCTTGATGCGATCGTGGATGTAGAGATAGCCGTCGCTGTCCATGTAGCCGGCGTCGCCGGTGCGCAGCCAGCCGTCGCTATCGATGGTGCGCGCGGTGGCTTCGGGCAAATTCCAGTAGCCGGCCATGTTGGAGCCGGAGCGGGTGGCGATCTCGCCGACTTCACCCGGTGGCAGCGGCTTGCCGTCTGGATCGAGGATCGCAAGCTCGATGCCGGGCAGCGCCTTGCCGGCGGAGCGCATGCGGTCGAGCCCCTCGATGTGATCCTCCGGCGGTAGCGCGACGATGGTGCCGGTGGTCTCGGTCATGCCGTACATCTGCACGAAGCCGCATTTGAAGACCTCGATGCACTCCTTCAGCAGCGCCGCCGGGATCGGCGAGGCGCCATACAGCATGTACTTCAGGCGGGAGAAGTCGACCTGCCGCGCGCGCGGTTGCCGCACCACGAACTGCATCGCCGCCGGCACCATGAACAGCTTGGTGATGCCGGACTGCTCGAAGAAGTCGAGCACCTTGGTCGGATCGAACTCGCGCGCGATCACGCCGCGGGCGCCGTGATAGAGCCCCATCACGCCCCAGCCGGAGCCGCCGATGTGGAAGATCGGCATCGCGACCAGCGAGACATCATCGGTGGTCCACCGGTTCCATTCCGGCTTCTCGGCCTCGTTGCCGCTCTGCACCAGGTTGAGGAAGTTGGCGTGCGACAGCATCGCGCCCTTCGGCTTGCCCGTGGTGCCCGAGGTGTAGAGCTGGATCGCGATGTCCTTGGGCTCGATCGCAACCCGCGGGTCGTCGCCGCTCTGCGCGTCGCGCCAGGCGAGATAGTCGGGCCATTCCGGCGCGCCGCCCTCGGTCGTGACGATGCTGCGGACGCTGGGCAGTTTGTCCCTGATGTTGCGCGCCTGCGTGATGAACTCGGGGCCGACGAACAGGATGGGCGCCTTGCAGTCGTCGACGATGAAGGCGACCTCCGGGCCTGCGAGGCGCCAGTTCACCGGCGCCATCACCACGCCGGCCTTCATCGCGCCCATCAGCAACTCGAAATAGAAATCGCTGTTCTTGCCGAGATAGGCGATCCGCTCGCCTTTCTTGATGCCCATCGCGATCAGTGCGTTGGCGACGCGGTTGGTGTTGGTGTCGAATTCGGCGAAGGTGGTTTGCCGGCCCTCGAACTCATAGGCCAGCGCAGCGCCGCGGCTCGTGGCGCGGTCACGCACCATGTCGGCAAGGTTGCTCAGTTTCGGCGCGTCGGACATGTTTCCCCCGTGACGTCTTGTTTTGGTTGCGCGGAGTGTGGCGGCATC
>DASVOL010000578.1:0-11733 GCA_036383375.1 Bradyrhizobium sp.
TACAAGGACTCGCCCGACAATGCGCGCCGCTTCCTCGGCCGCTACGGCAATCCGTTCGGCATCGTCGGCGTCGACGGCAACGGCCGCGCCTCCATCGAGTGGGGCGTCTACGGCGTGCCCGAGACCTTCCTGGTCGGGCGCGAGGGCACGATCGTCTACAAGCTGGTCGGCCCGGTGACGCCTGACAACGTCAACACCGTGCTCAAGACCGAGATCGAGAAAGCGCTGCGCGCGGACAAGTAACCGCACCGGCACGCCGCGACACGCGAACATGAATCGCGCATGAACGACGCGAGAAACCGCCTGCGGCATAATACTTCGACGGGTTTATCTGCGGTTCATTTCACGGCCACGGCGACGCCACGAACGCAACCCTAACTCCATGGCGTGACTTCACTCATTCCTCGGAGAGGACATATGCGCAAGACCACGCTCGCTTCACTTCTTGCTACCGCACTCACGCTCGGCCTGATGACGGCCACGCCGTCGATGGCCCAGTCGCCGCAGCCGGCCGCGCCCGCAGCCAAGTCCGATAGCCACATGGCGCCAGCGCCGAAAGCGGCGGCCCCCGATCTGAAGACGACTGGGATGGCGAAGGACGACCTGCTCGACATCAACAGCGCCGGCGCGGACCAGCTCGACGCACTGCCCGGTGTCGGCAAGGCCTATTCGGCCGCGATCATCAAGGGCCGTCCCTACAAGGGCAAGGATGAACTGGTGCAGAAGAACATCCTGCCGCAGGCGACCTACGACAAGATCAAGGACAAGATCGTCGCCAAGCAGAAGAGCTGAGCTCTGAAGGCTTGATCTCCGAAGCGTCGGACGCAGCGCGGCGCAGTCGCCCGCGCTGCGTTCGGACTTACTTTCTGAGATCGCCGGCTTCCGCCTCGCTGGTTTCCAGCGAGACCGGCTCCAGATGATAGCGCTTGGTCAGCGGCATCTGCGCGATGGCGAAGATCATGGTCAGCGGCGTCACGCCGAACACCTTGAAGTTCACCCAGAAATCCGTGGTCTGCGTCCGCCAGACGATCTCGTTGAGGATGGCCATGCCGGCGAAGAACAGCGCCC
Source organism: Bradyrhizobium sp. (assembly GCA_036383375.1). GTDB lineage: Bacteria > Pseudomonadota > Alphaproteobacteria > Rhizobiales > Xanthobacteraceae > Bradyrhizobium. The sequence continues at coordinate 1,069 of DASVOL010000578.1, forward strand.
AGCGCATGGTGAGGATGCGCCAGCCCTGCGGCGTCAGATTGAACATCTGGTCGAACATCACGGCGATGAAGGAACGGCCGAACAGGAGCCCGCCGCCGAGCACGGCCGCGAACAGGCCGTAGATGATGGTCGGCTTGACCTTGATGAAGGTCTCGTCGTGCAGCACCAGAGTCAGGGTGCCGAACACCAGCACGATCGCGCCGGTCACCAGCGCCATGATCGGCACGTGTTTGGTCACGACATAGGATGCGATCATGGCAGCTACGATCGCGACCATGAACGCAGCCGTAGCGACGAACAGATGGTATTTTGCGTTCGCGACGAAGAACACGAGCAGCGGCCCGAGCTCGGTCGCAAGCTTGAACAGCGGATGTGGCTGGGTCTTGTCCATTAATTCTCGATTCCGGCAATTGCCTTGGCAAAATCCTTCGCCGTGAAGGGCGCGAGGTCCTCGACGCCTTCGCCGACGCCGATGAAATGCACCGGCAGCTTGTGCTTCTCCGACAGCGCGACAAGGATGCCGCCGCGCGCGGTGCCGTCAAGCTTGGTCATCACGAGGCCGGTGACGCCTGCCGTACGATGAAACGCCTCGACCTGCGACAGCGCATTTTGTCCCACCGTGGCGTCGAGCACGAGCAGCACCGCGTGCGGCGCCGACGCATCGACCTTTTTGATGACGCGCACGACCTTTTCGAGCTCGTTCATCAGCTCGGATTTGTTCTGCAGCCGGCCGGCGGTGTCGATCAGCAGCACGTCGCGCGCCTGCTCCTTGGCCGCGGTCAGCGCGCTGAAGGCGAGGCTTGCCGAATCCGACCCTTGCGCACCCGCGATCACCGGCGATTTGGTGCGCTCGCCCCAGACCTTGAGCTGCTCGATCGCCGCGGCGCGGAAGGTATCGCCGGCGGCCAGCATGACCTTGCGGCCCTCGGCGGAGAATTTCGCGGCCAGCTTGCCGATCGTCGTGGTCTTGCCGGAGCCGTTGACGCCGACGACGAGGATCACGAACGGCTTCAGGGTCGCATCGATCTCGAGCGGCTTGGCCACCGACGCCAGCACCTTCTCGACCTCGGTCGCAACCACGTCCTTGACCTCGTCGGCCGAGATCGCCTTTTCGTAGCGGCCCTTGCCGACCGCCTGCGCAATGCGGACCGCGACATCGGTGCCGAGATCAGCGCGCAGCAGCACATCCTCGATGTCATCGAGCATGGCCGAATCGAGCTTGCGTTTGGTGACGAGGTCGGCGACCGCGGTCCCGATCGAACTCGAGGTTCGCTTCAGGCCGCCTTTCAGCCGCTGCCACCAGCTCTGTTTGGGAGTTCCCGCAGTGGTATCGTTCATGGCGGGGGTGTGTTAGCCGTTTCGCCTCACAAACGAAAGTCTCGACGAATTGATCGATGTTCCCCAATTGACCGCGGAAGAGATCCTGGCGCGGGTGCTCCACCGCGACGGGCTGATGCTGGTCATCGACAAGCCGGCGGGCCTGCCGGTGCACCGCGGCCCCAAGGGCGGCCCCAATCTGGAGGCCTCGTTCGACGCATTACGGTTCGGCCTGCCGCGGCCGCCGGTGCTGGCGCATCGGCTGGACAAGGACACCTCCGGCTGCCTCGTGCTGGGACGCCACCGCAAGGCGACCGCCTCGCTCGGGCTGCTGTTCAAGCATAGCAAGATCGCAAAGACCTATTGGACCGTGGTCGAGGGCGGCCCCACCGAGGACGAAGGCACCATCGACATGCCGCTCGGCCGGCTCAACGCCGAGCGCGGCTGGTGGCAGAAGCCTGACCCGGACGGCCAGAAGGCCATCACCAACTGGAAGGTGCTGGGACGCGGCGAGGGCATCGCCTGGCTCGCGATGGAGCCGGTCACCGGCCGCACCCATCAGCTCCGGGTGCATTCGTCGGCGATGGGTTGGCCGATCGTCGGCGACAATATCTATGGCAACGGTCCGCGCTTCGGCGAGCCGACCCTGCATCTGCATTCCCGCGCAATCGGCATCCCGATCTCCCGCAACAAGGACCCGGTGCATGTCGTGGCGCCGGCGCCGGCGCACATGCAGGAGCGGCTCAAGGCCTGCGGCTGGAACGGCGAGTAATCCTCCGGGATTCTACTGACCATTATCCTTACGAAACGTTCAGGTCCGCCCGATAAAGCTGCAAACCGGCTTAGAACAAGCAATCGGGACGGGCTCAGGACGAGCAATGCTGACTGCCGGGCAGGCGATTGTCGACGAGGTCGAGGCTGCGATACGCGCCGGCTCCGCCGAAAAATGCATCGCCACGGCGAAGCGCGTCACTGATCTGTTCCTCCTCTCCGCCGGCAGCTTCAACAGTGAGCAGGTCGAACTGTTCGACAATGTGCTCGAACGGCTGGTCAAGACCATCGAGCTGCGCGCGCTCGCCGAGATCAGCGCCCGGATGGCGCTTGCCGAGATCAGCGAGCAGCTCGCCCCGGTCGCGCAGGCACCGCCCGCGATCGTTCGCCGCCTCGCCGGCAACGACGAGATCCGGATCGCGCGGCCGATGCTGCAGGAATCCTCACGCCTCAGCGCCGAGGACCTGGTCGAGATCGCGCAGACCAAGAGCGAACAGCACCTGCTCGCCGTCGCCGGCCGCTGGTGGCTGAAGGAAGTCGTCACCGACGCGCTGCTGGCCCGTCGCTTTGCGAGCGTGAGCCATCGCCTCGTCACCAATCCCGGCGCCAAGGTATCGCCGGACGGATTTGCCGTCATCCTCGCGCAGGCCGAGCACGATCCGACCCTCGCGGTCGAGACCGGCATCCGCGCGGACCTGCCGGCGGAGCTCCGCCTTCAGCTCCTGCGCCAGGCAACGGAAGAGGTGCGCGGCCGCTTGCTGGAGCGCGCCCCGCCGTATCTCTACGAGGAAATCCGGCATGCGATCGCCGCGATCGCCGCCGGCGTCGAGCGCGACATGTCGCAGGTCCGCGATTTCACCGCGGCCAAGCGCCACGTCGCCAAGCTGAAGGACAGCGGCGAGCTCAATGAGGCCGCCCTGCTCGGCTTCGCCAGGCAGCGGAAATATGAAGAGACCATTGTTGCGCTGGCGGAGCTAGCGCAGTCGAGCATCGAGGTGATCCGCTCCCTGATGCAAAGCCTGCGCAGTGAAGGCCTGCTGGTGCCGTGCAGGGCGGCCGGCTTGAGCTGGGAGACCACCGCTGCGGTGATGGAATGCCGCTATGCGACCGGCTCGATGGGACGCGTCGAACTTACGCAGGCGAAGACCCAGTTCACCAAGATGACACGCGGAGACGCCGATCGCCTGCTGCGGTTCTGGCAGGTTCGCGCGTCGCAGCCGTCAAGGCCCAGCGGCCGCGCGCACTGACAAGCGGCGTCGGTACTTGAGCCGAGAGGCCGCAGCCTCTCCCGGCGTCGTCCCTGCGACAGCAGGGATGACATCGAGGTTGTTGGCGCGGCGGTGAGTCAAACTTTCGCATCCTCGCGACATGATCTGCCCGAGCCTTGGATTTCGTTCCGCCCTCGTCTGAACAGAGGGCGCAGGGAAATTTTTGCCCGTCGGGTTAATTTGTCGCAGCCATCATCGATGCGCGATTGCATTATTTCGCATGGCCGGGCTCAATCGGCGATCTCCGCGAGCAGCGCCCTGGCTTCTGTCAGAACGGGCGTGTCCAACCCTTCCGTGAACCAATTGTAGACCGGCGCGAGCAGATCGCGCGCCTGCCCGCGGCTGCCCCGGTCACGCCATAGACGGGCGAGGCAAGTGGCGGCTCTCAGCTCCCACAATCTTGCGCTTTGGCCGATGCCGATTTCGATGGCCCGGAGGAAACTTGCTTCCGCGCCCGCAAGGTCGCCGACTGCAATCAGGAGTTCGCCACGAATGCGGTGCAGATTTGATTCAGCCCAGCGTTCTTCGGTGACCTCGATTTCACTTGCCGCCTCTTCGAGTTTTTTCAGTCCTTCCTTCGGACGACCAGCCCTGCCAAGCGCTTCCGCAAACGACATGAGCCGCGTCGGTTTGTGAAGATAGCTCCCCGTGGCGCGCAACTCTGCACCGGCATCGGCTTGCAGTTCGGCTGCTTCCGCTGTGCGGCCGAGGGCCATCAGGCAACATGCACGCTGCCATTTTGCGGAGTTTTCCCAATGCGCAAAGCCGTGCTGCGCACAGAAGGTCTCCAATTCCCGGACGCGGTCCAACCGGATGGCGGGATCGGTTTCAGTGTGCGCTTCGCAACCTGCAATGCACGACAGTATGAAGCCCATCGAACCCGCATGTTTGATTTGATGCGCGCGCTCTATCGCCTCATCACGTCGCCGACGCGCTTGATCAAGGTGTCCAAGATAGGTCAGCGACTCGATGCTGACCGTGAGCAGGGCAATTCGAACATCATTGGTCCAACGCCCCTTGACGGAGACGAGATCCAGGCTGGCTGGATCATAAATTCGAAGCGCCTCGTCGGCGCCGGCGCGAGCCGCGGCGAACTCACCCAACCAAAGCCGACTGTGCGCTCTCGAGAAATGCCCCAGCCATGTGATTGCTTCAGAGGTCCAGCGCCAGGCGGGCGACGGAGCCGGGCTGTCATTCCACGTCCTGCCCAAATTCAGAAGCTCGTCACAAAGCTGATGTGCCGACCTCAGCTCAGCGCGATACAAACGATGGGCAAATTGGCCCGTGATGATGCTCGGGAGCCAATCTGTTTGACCCATAGCGGCACAGAGTTCGCGGGCTCGGTCGAAGGCCTGACCTGCTGACGGCGCGCCCCAGCCCTGGGCGGCACACAGGGCCACGCCAAGCTCCGCTTGCAGGCGGAGCTCCTTGTTGTGGCGCTCCGGGCCTTCGGGCAAGTTGGCGAGAAGGCCCAGACCTTTGCGCAATTGAACCTCCGCCTCCGCCGTTGCCGAGCGTGCGAGCGCCCGCTCTCCGGCTTTCCGTCGGTAGCTGATCGCCTTTCCGATCACCCGCGCCTGTTCGCAGTGGTGAGCAAGCAACGCGGGCTGCGCCGCCACGGTATCTGGAAATTGTTGCTCCAGCGTCCTGATAATCCGCTCGTGCAGCAGATGCCGCTGGTTGCGCGACAGGGTGCCGTACGCGACGTCCTGGACCAGGGCGTGCTTGAAGGTATAGGCCGCATCGGGCGGAGCGCCCCGCCGGAAGATCAGTTCCGCGCTCCCGAGGCGTGCGAGCGCATCATCGACTTGTTGCTGCGGCATCTGCGCCACCGCGGAGATCAATTCATGAGAGAACGAGCGACCAAGCGCCGCCCCGATTTGCACCACATCTCGTGTCTCAGGAAGCCGATCAAGTCGCGCGAGCAGTGAACCTTGCAACGTCGACGGGATCGACAGCGCCGCGGCCGGCCCCGTCAGCGCGTAACGCTCATCGGCTTCAACCAGCAAGCCGCTCTCAACCACCGTCTTGGTGAGCTCTTCGATGAACAGCGGCACTCCGTCGGCGCGATCGATGATCTGGTCGGCGACTTCCAGCGGCAGCGCCTTGCCGCCGGCCACCGCCGCTATCATCTCTGCACGCTGCGCAGGCGATAGACGGTTGAGCGCGAGCAAAGTCACCTGGGGGCGACCAATCCACGAGGGTGTGAACTCGGGCCGACAGGTGATGACCACGAGGGCCGGTATCGTCGACGCCCGGTCGACGATCAGGTCCAGCAATTCCAGTGAGGTAGGGTCAATCCAGTGGATGTCCTCGAAGACAACAAGTACCGGCTGCCGAGCAGCCAGTCCTTCGAGCCACGCCAACAGCACCCGAAGCGTTTTCTCCTTGCGCTTCTGGGGAGCAAGGTCGAGGTGCGCATAGCGGCCGCCCGTCGGCACGGACAGTAGATTGGCGATGAGCGGGGCAGCTTCGCTGAAATCGTCGATCGACCGGGCCAGTACGGCCTCGAGCCTGTCAAGTCGCTGCGCATCGGTGTCATCGCGCCGGAATCCAGCCGCCCCTTGCAGCTGGTGGCTGATCGGATAAAGCGTGCTGTCCTGGTGGTGGGGTGAGCAGAAATAACGCAGGCAGGTACGCGGCTCCCCCTGGACTCGTTCCTCCAGCTCCACCGTTAGGCGCGACTTGCCGATTCCGGGCTCGCCCGACAGCAGCACCACGCGCCCCCCGTTGGCCGCCTGCCGCCAGCGGCGCAGCAGCAATTCGAGCTCTTCATCCCGGCCAATCAGCGGTGTGGTGGGCGCGCGCAATGCTTCGAAACGGCTATCGATGCTGCTTGCCCCCTGCACCCGCCATACCGGGACCGGCTCGGAGAATCCGTTGAGCGCCATCGGCCCAAGGTCGTCGCAGTCGAACAGATTGCCGATTAACCGGCGGGTACTCGCCGCGATCAGAACGGTGTTCGGCTCGGCGATCTTTTCCAGAGCTCCGGCGAGTTGCACGGCCTCGCCGATCATCATCTGCGGATCGGTGCCGCTGCCGGGAAGGTCGCCGACCACGACCGGACCGGTTGCTATGCCTGCACGCGACTGAAAGGAGCCGGCGCCGCCGCCATCAAGCCGGGAGACCGCATCGACGAGGCTCAGGCCGGCGCGAACCGCGCATTCGATGTCATGCTCGTGCGCCTGTGGGTGGCCGAAATACGCCAGCATCCCGGCCCCAGAGAGCCTGCCCGCCGTGCCGCCGGCTCGAGCGATGATCGACATGCAGCAGCGCTGATAGGTAGCGATCAGCGACCGCAATTCCTCCGGATCGAGTCGAGCCGCAAGCGCGCTCGTGCCGACAAGATCACAGGCGAGAACCGTAACCTGGCGGCGCTCCGGCGAGCGTGGCGCTGTCGGTGCTTCGGTCTCGTCGAGCTCTTGGAGAGATGTCGCCGCGGCATCACCGCCCGGGGTCGCAGCCTTTCGTTGATTCCACTCGCGAAGGATCTCGCGACGCAACGCCTTGGTCGTCGCATCCGGGTCGATCCCCAGCTCCTTTGCGAGCAAATCGGCGCAGCTGCGGTATTGGCGAAGCGCCGCGCCGTATCTCCCCTGTCGGCAATAGAGCTCCATCAGGGTGCGATGGACGCGCTCCTGCAGGGGGTCGGCCGCCAGCAGCCGCGCCGCGATGTGAATGCCACCCTCGATGGCGCCGTTGCACAAATGATGGTCCAGCAGCCTGGTCATGGCTTCGAGCGCGATTTCGCGAAATCGCTCACGTTCCACCGTCAGCCAGCCTTCGAACTCCGGTGCGGCAACCTCGAAGCCATCGAGAAGTTCGCCATCATAGAGCGCGATCGCCTGCTCAAGACTCGCGATCTCCTGGCACGCAGCCAGACGCCCGAACGCGATCGCATCGATGGTCAACGCCGTCGGCTCAAAGCTGATTGTGTCCTCGTGAGCGATCAAGGCGCTTGGGTCGACGTGCGATAGCGCCTTGCGCACCAGACTCAGCGCCTGTCGCAGGCTATCGCGCGCCTGCACCTCGCTGCGGTCACCCCACAATAAGGTCGCCAGTTTTGCGCGCGCCTGAGCCTGGCCCGGGTGGAGCGCCAGATAAGCCAGCAGCGCCGCGGCCTTCCTGGTCGACAGCGAGATCGGCTCTCCGGGCTCGGTCTGAAACCGGAAACCACCAAGAAGTGCGAGATTGACCTTCGCCATATCGGTCGCACTTGGGTTTAGGGGCACGAAACGCGCCCCGGGCCGAAGATTTTGCGAATTTATCACGCTCGGAGCCACGGGTCGATTGCGACACAGCGGTAGTTCATTTTCGCAAGGCGACGCCGACGATGCGCGCGCCCGGCCGAGTTGAGCATCCGGAGATTGCGCAATGAGCACGATCTATACCGCAACGGGGTGGGACAGACCGCTCGCTTCTGCCCGGCGCGTCGTCAGCTTTTTGGAAGGACATTGGGAGACGTTTCAAGAACGGCGCAAACGCGCACGGCTGCGCGCCGCTTTGTCCGGCCTGAGTGATAGTGAGCTGACGGACATCGGCATTTCCCGCGGCGAGATCGATTACGTCGCATCCAATCGCGCATTCGACCCACGAAGCGCCGTCTGCGCTCCATGACAGAGATGCTCGACCTCAAGAAGCGTGAGCGACAAGCGATGCTCCATCGGCTCAAAGGAGTTGCGTCATGAGGCCAAAAGACTTTCTTGAAGATTTCGAGCGTGGGACGGGCGCGTTTGTGGTTCGGCCCGATTGGTATGAGGAATACTGGCTACAGCCGGAGGAGACCTCCCTACCCGCCGCAACAAGATCGCGACGTTCGATTTTTCGACTTCAGTTGCATCTGTACGCCGCGACGATTTCGGGATTGGCCGCCTTCATTCGCAGCCGAACGGGGGAGGCCATTCGAAGCCTCGCTCATTTGCAGCAATCACCGAGATCACGGTCAAGCGGGTGGCGCCTTGGTGGCGATCGCAGCGCATGAGGGTTGGCCGTCATTGAGTAATCAGCATGATCAGACTATTTGACGCCGCGGTGATCGGAGCTGGTTGGGCAGGGCTCGGTGTCAGCTATGTGTTGGCCAAAGCCGGCCTCTCGCACCGCGTGCTGGAGCGCGGCCGGATCGGCGAGACCTGGCTTACGCAACGCTGGGACTCCTTCCATTTGAACACGACGAAGTCTCTGACCTTGATGCCGGGTAGCCGTTATGAGGGATCCGACCCTGAGGGGTTTTTCACGCACGAGGAATTCGTCGATCTCCTGGAAGAGTATGCGCGGGTCCACCGCCTTCCGGTGGCGATCAACACGGCAGTGACGGCGCTGACGCGCGACGGGAAGGCCGGCAGCTACCGCCTCATCACCTCTGCCGGCGAACTCACGGCCCGGGCCGTGATCATCGCCAGCGGCAGCCTGAACTGCGCACGGCGACCGGAGGCGGCGCGAGCGCTGCCACCGCACCTGCTGCAGATCGACTCATCTGCCTACCGCAATCCACAGACGCTCCCTGCGGGGGCGGTTCTGGTGGTTGGAAGCGCTCAATCCGGGGGGCAGATTGCCGAAGACCTGGTCATGGCGGGGCGGACCGTCTTCCTGTCCGCTGGACGGACCGGGCGGAAACCGCGACGATATCGGGGCCGTGATATCGGGTTCTGGGAGCGGGAAAGCGGTCTATTCGACATCCCACGCAAGGACTTCGTCGGCCCCGATGGTCGCCTTGCGGGACGGCCGCTGCTCGGTGCACTCCACACGATAAGCCTGCAATCGCTGAGCGCGCAGGGCGTCGTGCTGCTTGGCCGCTTCACCGGGATCGCCAACGGCCGGCTTACTTTCGCGGACGATGTCCACGAGTGCTTACGGCTCGGCGACGAGGTCTCCGCCAGGACAAGGCAGCACATCGACGATTACATTGGCCGCAACTGCCCCGATGCTCCGCCGGCTATTGACGATCCAGCCGAGACGGTTGCGCCGCGTCTGCCTGAACCGCCGATTTTGTCCCTGGACCCGAGCGAGCACCACCTTATGACGGTGATCTGGTGCACTGGCCTCAAGGGTGATTACAGTTTTGTGCAGGTGCCCGGCGTGCTCAATGCACACGGCCAGCCGCTGGAGAGCGAGGGGTTGACCGAAGCACCCGGGGTCTATTTCGCAGGTGTCGATTTTTCCTCAACCCGCAAATCAGGCACCATCTTCGGGGTTGCGGAAGAGGCGCATCGTCTCGTCGACCACATTATCGCTCGACGCCGGGATCATCCTCGGTTCGAGCGAGATGGCGAGTCCATCAATCGCGATATCGCTTGTTGGCTCTGAAGCCGACGTGCATTCACGCTCGCTTTCGAAGGCGGACCTGGAGCCGCTTCCGATCCAACGGAATCGGAACGGAGCGCTAGATCATTGTTTTGACGCCGCGCGATCCAATGAGGCGCGCGCCATCATGGCCGGTCACGGTGAGCCGGCGGACCATGCCCGGCACATCTCCAGCGATCGCAACCGGCAGGAAATGCTCGGTGCGGCCCTGCGTGCGGCTCTCGATCAGCACCTCGCGCGTCGCGCCGACTTCCGCAGCAAGCCGCCGCGCCAGCGCGGCTTCGCCGGCCGCGCGCAGCCGCTTCGCGCGCTCCCTGATCGTCCCGCCCTCGACCTGCGGCATCCGCGCCGCCGGCGTGCCCGGACGTCGCGAATAGGGAAACACGTGCAGGAAGGTGAGATCGCATTCCGCGACCAGATCGAGCGAGCGCGCAAACATCTCCTCGGTCTCGGTCGGGAAGCCCGCGATGATGTCGGCGCCGAGCGCGATGTCCGGCCGCAGCCGGCGCACTTGCGCGCAGAAATCGATTGCGTCCCGGCGCGAATGCCGGCGCTTCATCCGCTTCAGGATCATGTCGTCGCCGGATTGCAGCGACAGATGCAGATGCGGCATCAGCCGCGGATCGTCGGCGATCACATCGAGCAGATCGCGATCCGCCTCGATCGAATCGATCGACGAGATGCGCAGCCGCTTCAGCTCGGGCACATGGCGCAGGATCTGCCGGGTCAGCTGGCCGAGCTTCGGCGCGCCCGGCAAGTCGGCGCCATAGCTCGTGAGATCGACGCCGGTCAGCACGATCTCGGCATGGCCGCGCTCGACCAATGTGCGGACTTGATCGACCACGGCGCCCATCGGCACCGAGCGCGAATTGCCGCGGCCGTAGGGGATGATGCAGAAGGTGCAGCGATGATCGCAGCCGTTCTGCACCTGCACGAACACCCGCGGCAGGCCGCGCTCGAAGCCGTCGAGCAGATGCGGCGCCATCTCCGTCACCGCCATGATGTCGGC
>DASVOL010000579.1:0-1839 GCA_036383375.1 Bradyrhizobium sp.
AAAAGTTCCACCGCGGGAAAGGTCCGATCCGGCACGCTCGCTCGCCTGCGTTCAACGCGCCGGAACTGCAAAGCCGCCATCGCGTTTGGTTTGCCGGCGCATCCGCGTCATGCACATCCCGATGGGGCAGCACATGACACCGAGATTCTCATTCATTCGCCGGCGACGGCCGCGCGCGACAGGTGCGCTTGCCGTGGCGAGCATGTTGCTTCTGGGCTTCCCGTTCTCCACCGCGCGGGCGCAGTTGCCAGGCTATGCGCCGCCGGAGCAGAGCGCCTTCTCGCAAGGCGACGACGTGACCGACGAAGCCACGCCGCCGGGTGAGGACAGCCCGCTGCCGGAGCGGCTTCGACGCCAGGTTGTTTATCTCGACACCCGGGAGGCGCCGGGCACCATCATCATCGATACCGGCCATACCTATCTCTACTACGTGCTCGGCGGCGGCCGAGCGATCCGCTACGGGGTCGGTGTCGGTCGCCAGGGCTTCACCTGGGCCGGCGTGCAGACCGTGAGCCGCAAGGCCGAATGGCCGGACTGGTATCCGCCATCGGAGATGATTGCGCGCCAGCCCTATCTGCCGCGCTTTGTCGCGGGCGGCCCGGGCAATCCGCTTGGCGCGCGCGCGATGTATCTCGGCTCCAGCGAGTACCGCATCCACGGCACCAACGATCCGTCGACGATCGGCAAGTTCGTCTCGTCGGGCTGCATCCGCCTGACCAACGAAGACGTCGCCGACCTGTTCAGCCGGGTTGATGTCGGCACCAAGGTGGTGGTGCTGCCGAAGAACGGGCCGCATCTTGCCGCGCGCGAGCTCGGCCCGAGCACGACGCAGATCTCGGTCCGGCCGGCGCCGGTGCAGCCGCGCCCTGCGGTGATGACGCTGCCGTCCGGCCGTCAGGCGATGAACATCCCGGCGACTTCCTCGTTGTACTGAGGCGTGCCGTAGCGAGAGGTCGGTGATGGTGAAGCGATATTCCAGGCGGTTGGCGTTCGGGACGGCGGCATTGCTTGGCCTGTCCCTCGCGCCGGCAGCGCAGGCCCAGGATTTTTTCTCGCAACTGTTCGGCGGCTTCATGCAAGGCCGTCCGCCGGTGATCCGGATGCCGTTCGATGATGGCCCAGCGCCCATGCCGCGGGCCGAGCGTCGCGCGCGCTATGACGGCGGCCAGGCCTATTGCGTGCGCACCTGCGACGGCCGCTATTTCCCGCTGGCGGCGACCGGCAACCAGAGCAAGGCGGAGAGCTGCAACAGCTTCTGCCCGGCGAGCGCGACCGAAGTGGTCTATGGCGGCAACATCGACAACGCCGCGACCGAAGACGGCAAGCCGTATTCCGAGCTGCCGAACGCCTTCCGCTATCGCGACGAGATCGTTTCGGGCTGCACCTGCAACGGCAAGGACACGGTCGGGCTCGCCGCGGTGAAGATCGAGGACGATCCGACCTTGCGCAAGGGCGACATCGTCGCCGGCAAGGATGGGTTGATGTCGGTCGGCCGCCCCGACCGCCGCGGGGCATCGCTCAACTTCACGCCGGCGCCGGATCGCATCCGCGCCAAGTATCAGCGCGCGCCGGTGCTGGCGCGCGAATAGCGCCGCTCATGCGAGGTCTGCCACTTTCGGTTCCGTTCGCCGGAACCGGCCTTGCTCTCGCACGTTAGCAACAAGCGAACAGCACATTCACCGATGCCATCAGGGGGCCCCGCATGCTCGTCGGCGTACTCGTCACTTTCCTTGTCATTATTCTGGTTCTTTATCTCATCAACATGCTGCCGCTCGACGGCCGCGCCAAGCAGATCGCACGCGTCGTCGTCATCATCATCGGCATCGTCTCGCTGCTGAA
>DASVOL010000580.1:0-3600 GCA_036383375.1 Bradyrhizobium sp.
CGCGGCCATGGCGACGTCGACCTGACGACGACCTACAAGTTCGATCACAACCAGTACGTCTTCGGATTCCGCGAGTTCATCATCCCGGTCGCCTCGATCTTCTTCTACAATTGGGATGCCATGCGCTCGACCGGCAAATTCCTCGGCGTGACGAGCGAGGGCCGGGTCGAGAACAAGCCGGCCGGCGCCTTCATCACCATCAAGTCCAGAACCAGCTACGACACCGGCAAGGAGCCGGTGTAATCAGGGAGCAACGACGTGGGCCGGAACTACGACGCGATCAAGGCGCATTACGCCGGATCGGATCGCGGTGATCTCGCTGCCATGATGGCGCCGATCACCGCGGAGACCAGGTGGACCGAGATGGCGGGTTTTCCCTATGCGGGAACCTATGTCGGTGCGGATGCCATCATCGCCGGCGTGTTCAAGCGCATTGGCGAGGAGTGGACCGGCTACACGTTCACACTTGAACGATTGATCGATGGCGGCACGACGATCGTCGGGATCGGGACCTATTCAGGGCACTACAAGCCGACCGGCAAGGCAATGCGCGCGCGTGTCGTGCATGTCTGGGACGTGGACGAGGGGCGGGTGGTGCGCTTCGAGCAATTCACCGACACAAGGCTCGTCGCTGACGCGATGAGGTAACGGGGCGACCGCGTGCGCCGGGGCTGGGGGGCATCGGTCACTCGGCGCACGCGGGCTTTCGGGCACACGCATTGCTCGTTTGTGTCCTAGGCCGATTGCGCCCGAGTCCAAGACGCGCTGGATTGCGCCTGCCTAGTATCAAGATCAATTCGGCCGAACAACGCGCCGCTATTACATTGCACGACGCGCAAGGGGAAGCGCGGCGGAACAACGAAACCCACGCGACATCTGGGGTATGGAGGGGAAACGCATGATATCGAGACAGACGATTCTGGCTGCCGTCATCGCAATGCTCGCGGTCTGCATCGGCAGCGCTGCCTACGCGGCTGATCCAAAGTGTGGTGCCAACACCGGCAAGGCGGCGACCGGCGAGCCGATCGTCGTCGGCGGCATCGTCAGCATCACCGGGCCGGACAATTTCAGCTCGTCGGGGTTGGCCGCGGCGGCTTATTTCAAGTGTTTGAACGCCAATGGCGGCGTGAACGGCCGCCCGGTCAAATATCTGCTCGAGGACGATGCCTGGAACCCGGAGCAATCGTCGCAGGTCGCGGCGAAGCTGATCCGTGACCAGAAGGCGGTCGCGCTGGTCGGCAACATGAGCTTCGTCGATTGCGGCGCCAATCAGGGAATCTACGAGAAGGAAGACATCATGGTGATCGCCGGCGTCGGTGTGCCGCGCGATTGCTTCTTCCAGAAGAACTATGCGCCGACCAATGCCGGCCCGCGCGTCAGCAACACCAAGGCCGTGATGGATGTCGCGCGGACCTATCCCGGCAAGATCAAGCGCGTGGTCTGCATCGCGCCGAACATTCCCAATGTCGGTGAGTGGTCCTGCACCGGCGCGGTCGCCTGGATCAAGAAGCAAGGCGGCGACGGCAAGATCATCGCGTTCGATCCCGGCTCGCTCGATGCGACCTCGATCGTGCTCGAAGCGATGGCGTTCAAGCCCGACGTGATCAGCGTCGGCACGCCCAAGGGGCTGGCGGTTCCGATCTTCGCTGCGGCGGAAGAGCAGGGGCTCGCCGACAAGGTGCATTTCGCAGGCCCGGCATCGCTCTACAATCCGGATTTTCCGCACGCGATCGGCAAGTACTGGGACGGCAAGGTCACTGTCGACATGGAGCTGAATGCCGCCACTGCCGGAACGCCGGATACGCAGAACTGGCTCGCGGTGCTGGACAAGTATGGCCAGGCCTCCGATCCGAGGGACACCTTCTCGCAGGCCGGTTATCTTGCCGCACGCGTCACGGCGGAAACCCTGCTGAAGATGGATCCGGCCAAGATTGACCGCGCCTCGGTGACGGCTGCGCTGCGCAACGTCAACCGGTTCGAAAGCGACATGTTCTGCTCGCCCTGGTACATCGGCTCGGGACCGCGTCACAACGCCAACCACGCCGGACCGGTGTCGCAGGTCAAGGACGGCAAGCTGGTGCCGAAGCCGGTCTGCATCGAGTCGGAAGATCCCGAGCTCGACGACGTGCACGCCTTCGAGAAGACGATCGGCATCGCGAAATAGCCAATGCCCGATTTCACGCCCTTTCTCGTTGCGGGCCTCGCGACGGCCGCCACCTACGTACTCTCCGGTATCGGCATCGTGGTGCTCTACCGGGCATCCGGCGTGGTCAACTTTGCCCAGGGCGCGGTCGGCGCCCTGGCGGCTTTTATCTCCTGGTCGATCGTCGAGCGCGGCGGTCCGGCCGAATGGTCGTGGATCGGCGGGATCGCCGCCGCGGTCGCGGTGTCATTCCTCTACGGCCGCGTGATCGCACCCCGGCTTGCCTATTCGGATCCGATCATGCGCGCCGTCGCGACGCTCAGCTTCGCACTCATTCTGTTGGGGTTCATGGGATATGTCTGGGGCGAGGCGCCGCGCCGGCTTCGGCTGCCGACCGACACGATGAGCTTCGACCTGATGGGCGTTCGCATCACCATGACGCGCGCGGTCGCATTCGCTCTCGGCTTGCTGGTCACCTGCGCGGTGATGGCATTTCTCTCCTATAGCCGCGTCGGCCTTCAGATGCGGGCGCTGGCCAGCAGCCGCGAGCTCAGTGCGATGCTTGGCGTTCGCGTATTCCGTGTCGACGGCTGGGCCTGGGTGATCTCGGGCGCGCTGGCCGGTGTCAGCGGTGTGCTGCTCGCCGATCTGCAACGGCTGAGCGGCCAGGCGCTGACGTTCGCCGTGATTCCGGCGATTGCCGCAGCGGTGGTTGGACGTTTTGCCTCGCTGCCGGCGACCGTTGCGGGAGGCCTTGCGATCGGCGTCTGCGAGGCACTGCTGACGCCGGTGCCGATCGTCGGCCCGTTCCGGACCGCGGTGCCGTTTCTGTTCGCGGTCGGCGCGCTGCTGTGGATGCAGCGCAAGGTCGTCTTCGTGTACAGGTGAGCTGACGTGACCGACCAAAGCCTGGAGGGAGTCCCGCCCATTCGTGCCGCCAGAGTTCCGCTTCGGGGGATCGCCCTCGGCGTGGCCGCGCTGATCGCCCTGTATGTCCTGCCGGACGCGCTGAGCAATTATTGGCTGCGCACGTTCATCTCCGCCGCAGCGCTGACGATCGCAAGCCTCAGTGTCAGCGTGCTGTTCGCGCAGGTCGGCATGGTGTCGCTGGCGCAGTTCGGTCTGCTCGGCGTCGGCGGCTGGTTCGCGCTGCGCATCTCCCATGGCCTCGGGGTGCCGTTCGAGATCGCGCTACTCTCCGCGGGCGTCTCGGCGGCGCTGGTAGGACTGATCGTCGGGCTGCCGGCGCTGCGCATGCGCGGGCTTTATCTGGCGATCATCACCTTGATGATGGCCGGCGCGATCCAGGTGCTGATCAGCGCGTTCGGCTTCCCGGACGGCGGACCCGGCATCCTCGGCAAGAGCGTCGGTGCGCGGCTGATGATGGCGCGCCCGCTCATTGCGCAGGGCGATGAAGCCTATCTGCGCTACGCGATCGTCGTCACCGTGCTGTGCTA
>DASVOL010000581.1:0-2853 GCA_036383375.1 Bradyrhizobium sp.
GAGATCAGGCCAGGCACCGCGAGCGGCAGCGTGATCCGCCACAGGATCTGCAGCCGCGTCGCGCCGTCGACCAGCGCGCATTCCTCGAGCTCATAGGGGATCGACTTGAAATAGCCGATCAGCAGCCAGGTGCAGAACGGCACCAGGAAGGTCGGATAGACCAGGATCAGCGCCAACGGCGAATCGAACAGGCCGAACTGCACGATCACCGTGGCAAGCGGAATGAACAGGATCGACGGCGGCACCAGATAGGCGAGGTAGATGCCGAGCCCGACATAGGGGCTGCCGCGGAAGCGCAGCCGCTCGATCGCGTAGGCGGCGAGCGTCGAGGCGAACAGCGACAGGAAGGTCGAGCCGATCGCGACCAGCATGGTGGTCTTCAGCCAGCGCGGATACGAGGTGTCGAACAACAGATGCTTGACATGCGCGAGCGTCGGCGAGGTGATCCAGAACGGATTGTGTTCCTTGTAGTTCAGGAGCTCCGCGTTCGGTTTGAACGAGGTGATCGCCATCCAGTAGAACGGGAACAGCAGGATCAGGATGAAGCAGGCGAGCGGCAGATAGATCATCACCACGCGCCGCGCGCGGGAATCCCACGCCATCGTGTCGGGCGTGGCGCTGGCGACGTTGGAGGATTGGGCTGCAACGTCAGTCATTGGCTTCTCCCTGCTGCCATTTGCGGCGGGCGAGGCCGAAGTAGCTGAACAACGTTGCGAACACGAGGAACGGAATCATCGACACCGCGATCGCAGCACCCTCGCCAAGCTCGCCGCCGGCGATGCCGCGCTGGAACGCCAGCGTCGCGAGCAGATGGGTCGAATTGACCGGGCCGCCGCGGGTGATGGCGTAGACCAGCTGGAAATCGGTGAAGGTAAATATGATCGAGAACGTCATCACGATCGCCAGGATCGGCATCATCATCGGGAAGGTGATGTAGCGGAAGCGCTGCCAGGAGGTTGCGCCGTCGAGCATCGCCGCCTCATAGAGGGAGGGCGAGATGGTCTGTAGCCCGGCCAGCAGCGAGATCGCGACGAACGGGATGCCGCGCCAGATGTTGGCCGCGATCAGCGAGAACCGCGCCGGCCAGGGCGAGCCGAGGAAGTCGACATTGCTGTCGCGCACGTGCAGCACGTCGACCAAAAGATAGGAGATGATCGAGAACTGCGGATCGTAGATCCACCAGAACGCCAGTGCGGAGAGCACCGTCGGCACGATCCACGGCAGCAGCACGATGGCGCGGATCAGGCTCTTGAACGGGAAATGGTTGTTGAGCAGCAGCGCCAGCCAGAAGCCCAGCGCGAACTTTCCGAAGGTTGCGACCGCGGTATAGAAGATCGAGTAGAACACCGCGTTCCACCACAAGGGATCCTTGAGCAGATACTGGAAGTTCTCGAGCCCGATATAGACGCCGCGCTGGCCGATCGTGGTGTCGGTGAAGGCGAGCCAGATGCCCAGCCCAAGCGGATAGGTGAGGAACACCAGTAGCAGGCCGACCGCGGGCGCCAGGCACATCACGATCAGGAACGGCTTGTAGTCGAACAGCCGCGCGAGCCAGCCCGGCTGGCGCAGCGCCTGTCCACGTGAGGGTAGTGTCGTTACAGACATCAACAATATCCCGATGCGGGCTGAATGAGACCGTCATTGCGAGCGAAGCGAAGCAATCCAAGCTTCCATGGAAATAAAGAATGGATTGCTTCGTCGCTATGCTCCTCGCAATGAAGGCAGCTCTGTTCGACTTACCGGCCCTGCCGCCGGAAGTACCGCTTGGCGCGCTGCTCGGCTTCCGCGGCGGCGGCTTCCGGCGTTGCCGCGTCGGTCGCCACCGAGGCGCACATCTGCACGAGCACATAGTCGGCGTTGACGGCGCCGGTCGCAGTCGAGATCGGCCCCTTGTAGCCGTTGTAATAGGGGCTCTTCATCGTGTCCTTGAAGATCGCGACCTTGGGATCGCCCGACCACACCGCAGCGTCCGCGTAGGCCGCGAGTGGCTGCGACCAATAGCCGGAGTTGGCGTTGAGCCAGGGCTCGTACTGCTCCTTCTCCAGCATGAACTGCAGGAACGCCTTAGCCGCGTTGGGATACGGGCTGTGCTTGAACGCCATCGCATTCAGGGTCAGGCCCGACATCGGCGAGGTCGATGCCAATCCCCTGGGCAGGAACTGATGCTCGGTGTCGTCGGCGACCGCCTTGGTCGCGGGATCGTTCTTCAGCGAGAAGTACAGCGAGACGCCGTTGGCGGTCAGCCCGATTTCCTGCGACGAGTAGGCGCGGTTGTTGGAGACATCGTTCCAGGACGGCGTGCCGGCGATGAAGGTCGGATAGAGCTCCTTCAAATATTTCAGCGCGGCGATGGTCTCCCTGCTGTTGATGATGATATTGCCTTCCTCATCGAGCAGCGCGGCGTTGTGCGACCACAACAGCCAGTTGGCGAAGCCGTTGCCATCGCCGACCGCGTTGCCGAGCGCGAAGCCCGCCGGCTTGCCCGCCGCCTTCAGCTTCTTGCAGAGTTCGAGAATGCCGGCGTGGTCTTCCGGCACCTTGTCGAAGCCGGCCGCGTTGACCAGCGACTTGCGGTAGACCAGCGGGCCGCCGGAAGCGCCGAACGGCAGGCCGACCCAACTCTTCGACTTCGAGCGCATGCCGTAGCGGCGCGCCAGCGTCAGCCATCCGCCATAGCGCTTGTCGAGATAGTCGGCGACGTCGGTCAGTTCGATCAGCTTGTCGATATAGATGTGCGGCGCATCGCCGAAGCCGATGATGATGTCGGGGCCGGCGCCGGAGTTCGAGGTCACCGCGGTCTGCTGATTGATGTCTTCCCAGCCGACGAAGTCGACCTTGACCTCGACGCCGGTC
>DASVOL010000582.1:0-1931 GCA_036383375.1 Bradyrhizobium sp.
CGTGCGTTCGCGTCTCGCGGGCCTTGGCAGCAGCCATTCCACCCGGCTCGGTGCGGCGTTGCGCCACGCCGGAGGCTACCTCGCGGGACGACGTGCGTTCCGCAAGGTGCTGCTGGTCCTGACCGACGGCGAGCCGTCCGACGTCGATGTGCCCGATCCGCAATATCTGGTGGAGGACGCGCGCCGTGCCGCTCAGCAACTGCGGCGGCGCGGCACCGATATTTTTGCCTTCGGCATCGGTGAGGACAGGTTTCCCCAGCTCGATCGCATTTTCGGCGAGCGATATGCGCTCCGGGTGCCGCGTATCGAGGTATTGCCGCAACGGGTGATGCAGCTTTATGCGGAACTGAAGAAATAGGCTGCCATCGCCGCGAGCGGGCTCGGATCCCGTTCCATGAGCCTACGCACCGCTGTCACACTTCGACGCTAACGTTGCAGATTGGACACAGCCGCCCGCCCGGGAAACAGTCGACGCGGATACGATGAGCAATGGATATCTTTCGAGGGGCTTGGCAGGGCGCCCCTCAGACGCTCGTCGGTTGTGCGTTTTGATCTGCCTCTGCATGCTGGCTGCGGGCGGCGATATTGCGATGGGGCAGGAGAGTCCGACTGCCGCTGCGCCGCGCCTCACCTTCGATATTCCGTCGCAACCCCTGACATCCGCACTGGAAAGTTACGGTGCCACGTCGCGGCGTGAGGTGCTTTACGATGCGCGGCTTGCGACTGGCCGGCTCTCGGGCGAGGTGAGGGGCGTCTTCGCGCCATCCGCGGCCTTGCAGCTTCTGCTTGATGGCACCGGCCTTGTCGGCCGCCTGACGTCCGAGAATGCCGTCGTGATCGTGCCCTCGGCTCCGCCTGCCGGGCAGCCGGCGGCGTCTGATGTCGATGCGCGAAAAGGCGATCCGGTCATTCGCGCCCGTTACTATGCCGTGGTGCAGGAGCGCGTTCGGGAGGCCTTCTGCCGCGACGCTTTGCTGCGGCCGGGCCGCTATCGGATCGCCGTGCAGTTCTGGATCGCCCCGACGGGATCCGTGCAACAGACCAGGCTCTTGAGCAAGACGGGCGATGATCGCGTCGACAGCGCGATCGAGACGACGCTTCGCGGATTGAGAATGCACGAGGCGCCGCCGCCCGGCATCTCGCAGCCCCTCACGATGGTCGTTGCGGCGCGTTCGTCGGAACGAACGCCGGACTGCGCCGGGATCGACGCAATCCGGACCAGCGGTGGGGTGAATTGAGCGTGCCGCAATGAGCGACGCAACCCGGACCATGCTGCGCAGCTTCCTGGCTGCCCGTTACGATGATCTCAAGCTGCGGCTGAGCCGTCGTCTCGGATCGGCGGAGCTTGCCGGCGATGCGTTGCAGGACACCTATGTGCGTCTCGGGCGGGCCGAGGTCACTGAGGCGGTGCAGAGCCCGGCCGCTTACCTGTTCCGCATGGCCTTCAACGTCGCAATCGACCGGCAGCGGGCCGAGAAACGGCGTCTGGCGCGCAATGAGGTTCAGGATCTACTTCACATTGTGGACGATGCGCCGGGGCCGGGTCAGATCACGGAGGCTCGCTTCGAGATCGAGGCTCTGGAGAAGGCGATCGCGGAGCTGACGCCGCGCCGCCGGGTCATCCTGCTGGCCGCGCGGCTTCAGGGGATGCCGCAGCGGGAAATTGCCAGCCGGCTCGGGGTCTCGTTGCGCCTGGTTGAGAAGGAACTTCGCATGGCCCAGGAACACTGCGCGCTGAAGCTGGGAAAATAGTTGTGCGGTTGATGGCTATCGCGAACGTCAAGTGGATAGGCGGACGGTTCGGCCGCGGAGGCTGCCGCTTGCGGGCGCGGCGAGGCAAGGCCGCATGACGCGCGAAGGCGGCAAATCGACGATAGGGCTCGGCGCGATGGAGCGGGAGGCACATGCCTGGGTGAGGCGCTTGACGTCCG
>DASVOL010000583.1:0-3736 GCA_036383375.1 Bradyrhizobium sp.
CAGGCGCCGCCACGGTCGAGCCCGAGCACCAGGCCCGGCTTCTCCGGCGTGCCGCGGTGGTCGAACGAATAGACGCAGAGCGCGCGATGCTCGCCGATCAGCCGTGCCGGCACCTGCTCCAGGAACTCGAAGCCGGGCTTCCACATCAGCGAGCCGTAGCCGAACACCCAGAGGTCGCCGTCGGTTTCGGAATCGGGAGGATTTGCTGACATCGCGCAGATGGGCTAGCAGAACACGCCGTCGAAGCGAAGCAGATTCCGTGATGTTTCCAAGGGTTACCTGAGGGTTACGCAAAGGTTGCGCGAGGATTGCACGACCGGTGCGTCAAGGGGTGCCCGCGGCCTGCTGCCGCTTCGATTTTGACAAATTCGACCGCCAAAGGACGCCGCATGTCCGATTTGAACCCAGCCCCCCGCCGTCGCTCGCGCTTCGGCCTCTATGCCGTCCCTGTCGTGGTCCTGATCGCCGCGATCGTGTGGAGCGGCTTCTGGTTCTTCGCCGCCTCGCAGGTCGGCGTGCAGGCCGATGCCTGGCGCGCGCAGGAGGCGACGGCCGGCCGGGTCTATGATTGCGACAAACGCTCGGTGGCGGGCTACCCGTTCCGGCTCGAAATCCGCTGTGAGAACCCCAGCGTGATGCTGGTGTCGCAAACCGCTTCGCCGCAGATGTCGTTCGTGGCGCGGCTGGTCGAGATCCTGGTCGTGGCGCAGATCTATGATCCCAAGCTCGTGATCGCGGAGTTCAAGGGCCCGGCCACGATCGCCGAGCGCAACGCGCAGCCGACGCTACAGGTCAATTGGAGCCTCGGACGCTCCAGCGTGGTCGGGCTGCCGGCGGTGCCGCAGCGCGCCTCGCTGGTGTTCGACAATCTCGCGATCGATCGCACCGGCGGTCCCGCGCCGACGCCGCTGATGCGCGTCAATCATATCGAGCTGCACGGCAGGCAGGTCGACGGCTCGGCGCCGGACAACCCGGCGATCGAGACCGTGCTGCAGATCGCCGGCGGCACCCTGCAGGACGTGCATCCGCTGCTCACCCAGCCGTTCAACGCGGACATCCATGCGCGGCTGAACGGCCTGAAGGATTTCTCGCCGAAGCCCTGGCCGGATCGTTTCCGCGAGATCCAGGCGGCCGGCGGCAGCGTCGAGATCCAGCAGTCGCGGATCGAGCAGGGCGATGTGCTGTCGGTCGCGGCCGGCACGCTGCGACTCAATGCGCAAGGCCGCATCGAGGGCGAGTTGCAGATGACGGTGGCCGGCCTCGAGCGCGTCATCCCCGCGCTCGGCATCGACAAGATGCTCGAGGAGGGCGTGCCGCAGGCGACGCTCGATCGCGTTGCGCCCGGCGTGAAGAGCCAGGACCTCAGCAATCTGTTCGGCGCGCTGGATCGCGCGATCCCCGGTCTCGGCAAGGTGATCAAGCAGAATGCCAATGCCGGCATCTCGGCCGGCATCAATTCGCTCGGCACTGAGGCCACGCTCGAAGGCAAAAAGGCGCGCAGCTTCCCGCTGCGCTTCGCCGATGGCGCGGTGTTCCTGGGGCCGCTGAAGGTCGCGCAGATTCCGCCGCTGTTCTGAGCGGCGGCCGCTCGAGTAGGGCGGGTTAGGCGAAGCCGTAACCCGCCGCGCCAATCCACCAGGATGGCGGATTACGCCTTCGGCTAATCCGTCCTACGCACTCTCGCTCCCACGCACCGTTACGTGTGCTCAAACGGGCCGACTTCGCGGATCACCTTGCAGATCTGCAGGAAGCCGCTGGCGTAGAATTCGGCATGTCCGCGCCGCATGGTTTCGACATGGTCCGGATGAAGGCGCCAGGCCTCGAGCGCCTCCTCCGAGGCAAAGCGAAACAGCGTGATCTCCTCGCCATCCGCCGCCTTGAACGATTTCACCGAGAGGAATCCCGGAAGGCGGCTGACGATGTCGTACATGCGTTCGCCCAGCCGGCTGTATTCGTCGAGCGAGGCGTCGTCCCGTAACTTCAGGTCACCGAGCACGATGATTTCACCGATCATGTTGCTGTCCTTCGTCCATCGAATGTCCATGGCAGCCTGACGCGGGTGCCGAACGACAATTCGCTCTCGCGACCGGTGTTGTTACACGTCCGCCATCGTTCTCCGCGGGCTGAGAGGCGGATTGTGCCGTGCAATATCCATCCTCCGCACGGCGCGGACTCCTTAATCCCTCGCGCGCAGTATCGCCCGTTGCGGCAAAACATTCCCGCGGCCGCGATGAGAAAAACGTGACCGGAATATTGCGGGCCGCCGCGAATATCAGTCCCCGAATACCGCTCTCTCTGGCCTGAGGAAACAACCTCGCGTGGGAGAGAAGCGATGCGAATTCTCGGGGGAATTCTGCTCGGCAGCATGCTGCTGTCGACTGGTTCTGCGTTTGCGGAAGACGATGCGTCCGAACTGAAGGCGCTGAAGGCACGGCTCAAGCAGCTCGAACAGAAAATGGAAGTGCAGGCGCGCAAGGAGGAGGCGCTGGCGGCAAGACAGAGCGCGATGCAGAACACGCGGATGGCGGCCAAAGCGCCGGTGCCGTTCGATCCCTGCGCATCGGGCAAGCTCTGCTACAAGGGCGTCACCTTCACCTTCGGCGGCTGGGTCGATCTCACCGGCATCTATCGCACCCGCAATATTGCTTCCGACACCGGCTCGGTCTACGCCTTCATTCCGTTCCCGCAGAGCAAGAACTTCAACACCGGCGAGTCGCGCTTCTCGGCGCGGCAGACCCGCTTCTCGGTGCTTGCGGAAGCCGAAGTCTTCGCCAACACCCGCGTCGCCGGCTACGGCGAATTGGACTTCGAAGGCGCCGCGCAGACCGCGAACTCGGTCGCCACCAACTCGTTCAACCCGCGGCTGCGGCAGGCCAGCGTCGAGGTCAGTCGCACCGATCTCGGCCTGCACGTGCTTGCCGGCCAGAGCTGGTCGCTGAATGCGCCGAGCAAAGCCGGCATCGATCCGCGCTCGGTCGACGCGCCCGGCGTGATCGATTTCGAATCGGTGCCCGGCTTCCTCGCGGCGCGGCAGCCCGGCATTCGCGTCTGGCAGGACATCGGTCCCGAATTCAAGCTCGCGGTCTCGGCGGAAAATCCGCAGACATCGTTCTTCGGCGGCAACGCGCCGCTGGTCGGTACGCCCGCGGCCGGACCGCAGGGCGTGCTCAATCCGAACCTGCTGGTCAACCTCACCGGGCCGGGCGGCAGCTTCTTCAACAACGCCAACAACGTCAGCCTCAATCACGTGCCTGACTTCACCGTGAAGGGCGCGTGGGATCCGCGGCTCGGGCCCTACAAGCTGCATGTCGAGGGCTGGGCGATGTATCGCGACTTCTACGATCGCTTCAACTTCGCCAATCACGACGTCAACACGGTGAGCTTCGGTGGGCATTTCTCGGCGGAGATCGTGCCGAAGCTGCTGGAGCTGCAGGGCTCCGCGTCGCACGGCGCGCTCGGCCGCTTCACCGCTGCGCCGTTCCCGGATGCCACGGTGCGCCAGGACGGTTCGATCCAGCCGCTGCCGATCACGGCCTTCCTGCTCGGCACGGTCTGGCACACGACGCCGTCGCTCGATCTCTATGCCTATGCCGGCCTCGAGAAGACCAAGGCGACGTTCTCCAATGTCGGCACGGTGCCGTTCGGCTACGGCAATCCGCTCTACAACAATCTCGGCTGCAACATCGAGAACTCGCCGGCGGCGACCTGTAACGGCAACACCTCGGAAGTGCGGCAA
>DASVOL010000584.1:0-2016 GCA_036383375.1 Bradyrhizobium sp.
CATCGAGCTGCCGCGCGATCTCCGCGACCATCGCGGACGCCGCGCTGCCGGGCGCCAGCGCGCGGGTCGGCCCATACCGTTCGGGGCGGTTGCGCCCGCTCTCGCCGATCCGCGTGCGCACGTAGCTCGGACACAGCACGCTGACCCCGATGCCTTCAGGCGCGAGTTGCCAGGCCAGCCCCTCCGACATGCTCACCACTGCGAACTTGCTCGCCGAGTACGGACTGAAGCCGAGACCGGCATTCATTCCGCCCATCGAGGCGGTGTTGACGATATGACCGCCCTCGCCGTGCCCGCGGATATGCGGCAGGAAGCTCTTGATGCCGTGCACGACGCCCATCAGGTTGACGTCGATCACCCAACGCCAATTCTCGATCGAGATCTGATCGATGCCGCCACCAGCGGCGACGCCGGCATTGTTGCAGACGACGTGGACGTTGCCGAAGGCGCGGAACGATGCCTCTGCCGCGCGCTCGACGCTTGCGGGATCGGCGACGTCGCAGACCACACCATGAATATCGGCGCCGCCGGCCCGCAGCGCATCGACCGCCTGGTCGAGCGCGCCGGTTTCGATGTCGGCGAGCATCACCTTCATGCCCTCGCGCGCGAACGCGGATGCCATGGCGAGGCCGATTCCGCTGGCCGCACCGGTGACAAAAGCGGCTTTTCCGGCAAGTTCCCGCACCCGGGCCTCCCCAATTTCACGACGCGCCCACATCTACTCTTGCATCGCGGCGCGCAGCCCGATAGCCAGAAACAGATGTCCGCCTCCTCTCCCCCCATCATCGTGTTCGATCTCGACGGCACGCTGGTCGACACCGCGCCTGACCTGATCAGCGCGCTGAACTATGTGCTCGACCGCGAAGGTTTGCGGCCGGTTCCGCTGTCGGCCGCCCGCAACATGATCGGCGCCGGCGCGCGCAAGCTGCTCGAGCGCGGGCTCGAGGTGGAGGGACGCATGGTCAGCCTCGCCGACCTCGATCGGCTGACCAAGGATTTCATCGACTATTACGCCGAGCACATCGCCGATGGCTCGCGCCCGTTCGACGGGCTCGAAGCCGCGCTCGATCGGCTCGCGGCCAAGGGCCATCGCTTCGCGGTCTGCACCAACAAGCTGGAGTGGCTGTCGAAGCTGCTGCTCGACCGGCTCGGCCTGACGCCGCGTTTCGCCGCGATCTGCGGCCAGGACACGTTCGGCGTCGCCAAGCCCGATCCGGCCTTCCTGCGCGAGACGGTCGCCCGTGCCGGCGGAAAGCTGCCCGGCGCCATCATGGTCGGCGATGCCGGTCCCGATGTCGGGGTCGCCCGGCGCGCCAGTGTCCCGGTGATCGGCGTCGATTTCGGCTATACCGACGTGCCGATGACCGAGCTGAAACCGGACCGGCTGATCAGCCACATGCGCGATCTGCCGGACGCCGTCGCCAGCCTCGGCGCCGCATAAGTTTTCCGCAATACATTGATATTGCTTGGCAATAATTTGCTATGCGAATTTTCCATTAACCATCCTTTAACGAACAGACCTCCCCCTGTTGCACCTCTGTTCCGACGCTCCTATGGTCGGGCCGGGGATTGTGGCTGATTGCCGCAGTAGAGTGTGGATCATGCGTCGTATCATCGTGATTGCGGCCGCCGGGCTGAGCCTGGCCGGCTGCTCTTCGTTCTCATTGGATTCGTTCAAGTCGGCACCACCGCCGATGCAGGTGCAGCTGGATTCGGCTCCGCAAGGCGCCGACGCCGTGACCTCGCTCGGACCAGGCTGCAAGACGCCCTGCACCGTGTCGGTCCCGGCGCCGGAGGCCAACTTCACCGTCACCTTCAACATGCCGAAGTTCCAGCCGGCGACGGTGCCGGTGACCGTGACCCGCACGCCGGGCGACTTCACCAGCCCGGCCACCACCACGCTCGATCCGAGCCCGGTGTTCGCCGAGCTGCAACCCGCCGGTCCGCCGCCGCGCGGGCACAAGGCGATGCGGCCGAAAAAGAAGAAGCCGAAGCCGGCTGCCGCTGCGGCGCCTG
>DASVOL010000585.1:0-5084 GCA_036383375.1 Bradyrhizobium sp.
GGCAGAGCCCGGCGATTGAATTTCTGAATCGTGCCCCGCTTTAGCGGATCGTCACCGGCGGCGGCAACGGCTGCACGGCGGTTGCATCGTTGCGTGGATCGCCGCGATACACCGGCGCCTGTCCCGGCGCGGCCTGCGCACCCTGTGGCGGCACATAGTTGGTCGGCGGATAGATCTGCTGGCCGGCAGGCGTGAGATTGGCCGGATCCTGTGCCGAGGCGACCGCCGGCGCAGCCGACTTGTTCCCCGGCAGCACCACGACGCGGGAGCCGACCTTCACGCGCTCAAACAAGACGGAGACGTCTTCGTTGAGCATGCCCACGCAGCCGGAGGAGACGAACTGGCCGATCGTCGACGGCTGGTTGGTGCCGTGAATGCGATAAACGGTGTTGCCGAGATACATGGCGCGTGCACCCATCGGGTTGCCCTCGCCGCCGGCCATGAAGCGCGGCAGATAGGGCTGGCGCTCGATCATCTCCGTCGGCGGATGCCAATCCGGCCACTCGGCCTTGCGGGTGATCTTCTGCACCCCGGTCCAGGTGAAGCCGTCGCGGCCGACGCGGACGCCGTAGCGGATCGCCCGGCCATTGCCCAGGATGTAATAGAGGTAGGTGTTCGGCGTATCGACGACGATGGTGCCGGCCGGCTCCTTGGTCGCGAACGCTACTTCCTGGCGGCGCAGATTCGGGGCCAGCTGCGCCGGGCCGTCTTCCGGCTGCTCGTCCGCCGGCAGCGACGCGATCTGCAGCGGCTTGCCATTGGCATCGACGGGCGCTTGCTGCTGCGGCACGGCTCCGGTCACGCCCTCGGGCGGACGCATGCCGCCGCGATCGTCGCCATAGGACACGCCGGCAGCCGGAACGCCGTTGTCGCGATTGGCCTGCTGCGCGCCCGGACGATCACCATAGATCACCGGTGGCGGCCCCATCGGCCGGCCATAACGCGGATCGTCGGGCGACATCACCGGACCGGTCGGCGCGCCGCGGTCGGAGTAGACCGGGGGCGCATTCATCGGACGGCCATAGCGCGGATCGTCCGGCGACATCACGGGACCTGACGGCGCACCACGATCGGAATAGACCGGCGCATTCGTCGGGCGGCCATAGCGCGGGTCATCCGGCGACATCACCGGGCCGGGCGGCGGCAGCGCGGCCGAATTGCGCGGCGCATCTTCATCGTCGAGCGAGTCGAAATCCGGCATGTTGCCCTGCGAGTAGGGCTGCGGCGCGGCCGAATAGGCCGGGCCCTGGGGAACCGGATATCCCTGCTGCGCACGCACAAGCGAGGTTCCCGCCAGGCCGAGAGCCGCGGCAGCGCAAATCGTCAGAATGCGGTTGATCATCATTGCTCTATTATAGTCCCCAAGCCACACCGGACTGTTAACGGCCCAATGCAGGAAGATAGCGGCGCATTCAAGACAAATCCGCGAAATCCGGGCCATTTCGGGCATTTGTGATTTGCCGTCAACGCTGCGGCAAACATGTCTCATGGGTCGGGAATGTTTGTCCACCTGCCCAAAGTCATCAATCACCCGCATTTTGTAACAAACAGTCTCCGGGGGTTGCGATATCTTCGAATCGGCCTGATTCGCTCTCGCGACGCCGGCTCTCTTGTGTGGTCACCGCGTTCCCTCGACATCGAAGACCCTCCCGCAGAAGGGGGAACCCGCGCCCATGCTCCCCGGCCTTCGCTTCTTGTTCGCCGCGATCGTACTCGCCACGTCGCTTCTGGTGTTCGGGTTAGGGGCAGCCGCGCTGTTTCGCGCGGCGCATGAGGAATTCGCCAGCATTCCGGCCCGCCGGGCCCCGCCCGAGCCGCAATTCGCGCAGCAGCCCGAACCGCCGCCGGTGCTCGCCATGGTGCGGGTCGAGCCATCAGCCGCGGACAAGGCCACCGCCGATACTCCGGCGAGCCCACCCCCGTCCGAGCCAGCCGCATCCGTGCCGGCTGCTCCTGCCGAGGCCTTGCCTCCCGCGGAGCCGGCGAAGGTCGCCGCGGTGAATGCGGATGACGCACCGCAGGACCCGGCCGCCAAGCCAGAGCCTCAAGCGGAGGCGCCAGCACCGGCGCAGACAACTGAAGTCGCTCCGCAGCCTGAGGCCGCAGATCCGTCGCTTACATCGCAACCGGCGCCGGTTGCCACTGACGCAGCACCGACGCCAGCCGAGGCCAAGGTCGCGGCCGTGGCCGATCCGCCTGCCACGCCCAGCGAACCCGTGCTCGCAACCCCGGCCCCCGCGATGGCTGCGCCGGAGCCGGCAGCGCCGCCGTCACCCGAGGCCATCGCGGCCGCAAGCAGGATTGCGACACTGGGCGGACCCGAAGTTGTCGTCGAAGCGCCCGCCGCGCCGAAGGCCATTGAAGCGAAGAAGCCGGAGCGCAACGCGACCAGCAAGCCGGCCCATCGCAAGGAGCGCCGGCGGATCGTTCGCACGCCACCGGTGCGGCAGGCGGTTCAGCTCGATCCGTTCGGCAACCCCACCCTGGTGCCACTCACGCGGCGTTGATCCCGCAGCTTAAGCCGGTCCCGTCGCGATCGGCGGGCCGCTCGCCTGTCCCCATTCCGACCACGAGCCGTCATACAGCGCGGTGTCGGTGACGCCGAGCCGGTAGAGCGCGAGCGTCAGCACGCCGGCCGAGACGCCCGAGCCGCAGCTGGTGACAACAGGCGCATCGAGCTTGACGCCGGCACCGCTGAACGACTTGCGCAGATCGTCGAGCGGCTTCATCTCGCCGGTCGCAGCATCGAACAGTTGGTTGTAGGGCACGTTGCGGGCGCCCGGGATGTGGCCCGCGCGAATGCCCGGCCGCGGCTCCGGCGCACGGCCCTCGAAGCGTTCGGCAGCGCGCGCATCGATCACCTGCTCCGCACGGCTTTCGACATTGGCGATCATCTGCTCGATGCTGCGCACGCGCTTCGGATCGTAGCTCGCCGTGAAGGTCGCGGGCTTTGGCTTCACCTCGCCGCTCTCGACCGCCCTGCCCTCGGCGCGCCACTTCTTCAGGCCGCCGTTGAGAATCCGCACGTTGCGATGGCCGTAGGACAGGAACATCCACCAGGCGCGCGGCGCGGCGACCCAGCCGCCGGAATCATAGATCACGACGGTGTCGGCATTGCTGACGCCGAGCCCGCCGATGTCGCGGCCGAACTGCTCGGCGCTCGGAAACATGTGCGGAAGCGGATTGGAATGATCCGACACCGCATCGACGTCGAAGAATACCGCGCCGGGCAGATGCGCGGCGAGATAATCGTCCTTCGGCAGCGGCAGCACGCCGGGCAGCTTGAAGGTGGCATCGAGCACCTTGACGTTGGCATCGCCGAGATGCGCAGCCAGCCATTCGGTCGAAACGAGCGGATCGTCGGTGGTCGTCATCTTGCCTGTCTCTCCATCGTCATTGCCGGACTTGATCCGGCAATCCATCTTGCTTCGATACGATGGACACGCGGGTCCCGGCTACGCAAAAGGCTTCGCAGGGTTCTCGGTGAAGTGGCCGCCGAAGCTTCTTAGCGAAGGCGGCAAGCCCGCGTGTGACATCTTGCTCAGCCCTTCTTCTTCGGCTCCCACGCCTCGATCGGACCGCCGGCCTCGCGCCAGGCGGCGAAGCCGCCGCCCATATGGGCGACCGGCTTCAGGCCCATGTCCTTCGCGGTCTTGGCGGCGAGCGCCGAGCGCAGGCCGCCGGCGCAGTGGAAGATGAACTTCTTGTCTTCCTGGAAAATCGTCTTGGCGTAGGGGCTGTTCGGATCGATCCAGAACTCGAGCATGCCGCGGGTGCAGGAGAACGCGCCGGGGATCTTGCCGTCGCGCTCGATCTCGCGGGGGTCGCGGATGTCGACGATGACGACGTCGTTCTTGCCGATCAGCGTGATCGCATCGGCCGCGCTGATGGTCTCGATCTCGGCATTGGCCTCGTCGATCATCACCTTGATGCCGCGGTGGATGTTCTGGGGCATGGGGCTCTCCCTGGCTTCTTGTTGTTCGTCATTCCGGGGCGATGAGACAGCATCGAACCCGGAATCTCGATCGAATTTCATCAGCTCGAGATTCCGGATCGGTCCTGCGGACCATCCGGATTGACGGGATTGGCTACCGCACCAGCTCCCGCATCGCGTGCTCCAGACCTTCGATCGTGATCGGATACATGCGCTCGGAGAACAGGCGGCGGATGATGGTGGTCGATTCCGAATAGTCCCAGTGCTTCTGCGCCACCGGATTGAGCCACACCGCATGCGGATAGGTGCGGGTGATGCGGTCGAGCCAGACCGAGCCGGCCTCTTCGTTGACATGCTCGACCGAGCCGCCGGGCACCATGATTTCGTAAGGCGACATCGAGGCGTCGCCGACGAACACCACCTTGTAGTCGTGCGGATACTTGTGCAGCACGTCCCAGGTCGGCGTGCGATCGGTGAAGCGCCGCTTGTTCTGCTTCCAGACGCCTTCATAGAGGCAGTTGTGGAAGTAGAAATATTCCATGTGCTTGAATTCGCTCTTGGCGGCCGAGAACAGCTCCTCGACCTGCTCGATATGCGAATCCATCGAGCCGCCGATATCGAAGAACACCAGCACCTTGACCGCGTTGCGCCGCTCGGGGCGCATGTGCACGTCGAGATAGCCGTGGTTGGCAGTCTCCTTGATCGTGGTGTCGAGATCGAGCTCGTCAGGCGCGCCGGTGCGCGCGAACTTGCGCAGCCGCCGCAGCGCGACCTTGATGTTGCGGATGCCGAGCTCGACATTGCCGTCGAGATCCTTGAACTCGCGCTTATCCCACACCTTCACGGCGCGGTTGTTGCGGTTCTTCTCCTGGCCGATCCGCACGCCCTCGGGATTATAGCCGTGGGCGCCGAACGGCGAGGTACCGGCGGTGCCGATCCATTTGCTGCCGCCCTGGTGGCGGCCCTTCTGTTCCTCGAGCCGCTTCTTCAAGGTCTCCATGAGCTTGTCCCAGCCCATGGCCTCGATCTGCTTCTTCTCTTCCTCGGTGAGATATTTCTCGGCGAGCTTCTTCAGCCACTCCTCGGGGATCTCCGCCTTGCCCATGGCGTCGAGCAGGCTCTCGAGCCCCTTGAACACGGTGCCGAACAC
>DASVOL010000586.1:0-8950 GCA_036383375.1 Bradyrhizobium sp.
CACGTCGACGCCGGCCGCGCCGAGCGACCAGAGTTTTCTGTAGAAGCCGGTCTGGCTCGTCACCTTGTCGCCGTCGACCGCGAGGATCACGTCGCCGGTCTTCAATTCGGCGCGCGCCGCCGGTCCCTTGCTGGCGACGCCAACCACGACGAGGCGGTTGTCCATCTCGGTCGTGTACATGCCGAGCCACGGCCGCGCCGGTCTGTCGACCCGGCCGAACTTGCGCAGGTCGCTCAGCACCGGGTTGAGCAGGTCGATCGGCACGACCATATTGACGTGCTCGGCGCGGCCCGAGCGTTCGCGTTCGAGCTGCAGCGAGCCGATGCCGATCAGCTCGCCGGCATTGTTGATCAGTCCGGCGCCGCCCCAGTTCGGATGCGACGGATAGGTGAAGATCGCCTCGTCGAGCAGATACTCCCAATAGCCCGCAAATTCCTGCTTCGCGGCGATCTGACTTGCCACCGAGCGCGTGCGGCCGCCGGCTCCGCCGAGCACCACATTGTCGCCGACCTGCGTTGACGCGGACGAGCCGATCGGCAGCGGATCGATGTCGAGCCGTCCGAGCGCCTGCACCAGCCCGAAGCCGGATTCGAAATCGAAGCCGAGCGCGTGGCCCTCGACCGCACGACCGTCGCCGAGATGCAGCCACACCGTGGCGGCCTCCGTGATCAGATAGCCGATCGTCAGCACCAGCCCGTCGTCGATCAGGACGCCGTTGCCGGCGCGCTCGGTGCCGAGCGTCTCGGCGCTGAAAGCGTCCGGCGGAATAATCGAATGCAGCCCGACCACGCTCATCAGCGCACGATCGAGGTCATAGCGGTAGTCTTCGGGGCGCGGCTGAAAGGCCGCCGGCACTTTCCACTCGGTGATGGAGGGCATCAAGGATCTCCTGGCGTGCAGGGCGCTGGAACCTCAAGGTAATCCGAGGTTCTGCCGGCAGGGAAGATGGAATGATATACCTTGCGCGGCGGCCTGCACAGCTCATCTGGCGTGCAGACCTGCCCCTCGCAAGACAGAATGAACTTATTCGCTTCTTGCTGCGCGCGCCGGCATGATGCGGAAGGCGCGGTCCTCCTTGATCCATGCGGCGCGTTCGTCGCGCAGCATGGTGCGGCGAACCTTTCCGGAATCATCGCGCGGCGCCGTGCCGACGCGTTCGAAACTTTCCGGATGCTTGTAGCGGCTGAGCCGGTCCTTCAGGAAGTCACCCATGCCGTCGGCGATCTTCTGTGCGTCGGCGCTGTCGGCGAGCTCGAGGATCGCATGCACGCGCTGGCCGAATTCCGGATCGGGCAGACCTACCACGACGCAGGAGCGCACCTCGGGATGTTCGCTCACCGCGGCCTCGACCTCGGCCGGATAGATGTTGGCGCCGCCGCGCAGCACCATGTCGGCGAGCCGATCGCCGAGATAGAGATAGCCTTCCTCGTCGAGCCGGCCGATATCGCCGAGCGATTCCCAACCATCAGTGCGTCGCTTCGGCGTGGCGCCGAGATAGTGATAGGTCGAGCCGGCGCCGTCATTGGGAAGGAAGTAGATCTCGCCGGTCTCGCCGGGCGCGACGTCGTTGCCGTCCTCGCCGATGATACGCAGGCGCGCAGTCTCGCCGATCCTGCCGACGGAGCCCTTGTGCGCCATCCACTCGACGCCGGAGATCACGCAGGCGCCCTGCCGTTCGGTGCCGCCATAGAGCTCCCAGACCCGTTCGGGCCCGAGCCATTCGATCCACTTCTCCTTCAGCCAGGGCGGCATCGGCGCTGCCATGTGAAATACGATCTGCAGGCTGGAGACGTCGTAGCGGTTGCGCACCTCTTCGGGCAGCGCCCAGATCCGGTGCATCATGGTCGGCACGAAGTTGACCCATTGCACGCGCTCGCGCGCGATCAGCCGCAGCGTCTCCTCGGCGTCGAACTTCACCATGCCGGTTAGTCGTCCGCCGCCGAATAGCGCGGCGTGCGACAGGATGAACGGCGCGTTGTGATAGAGCGGGCCCGGGTTGAGCAGCGATGCCTCAAACGGAATCCCGAGCATCAGCGGCGTCGTGGTTTCGATCACGGCGGGGTTGTGATCGAGGATCACCTTCGGCCGCCCGGTCGAGCCGCCGCTGGTCATCGCCTTCCAGTAGCGCGCGACCGGTGCATCGAGCGGCTCCTCCGAAAATCCTTCCGGGACGAAATCCACCGGCAGCGAATTCGGCGCATTCCAGTCGGCTTCGCCGCCGACCACCAGCGACGGTTTCAGGATCTCGAGCACTGCGGCGGCCTCGCCGCGCGGCAGCCGCCATGACAGCGAGGTCGGCGTCGCGCCGCATTTCCACACCGCGAAAGTGGTCTCGAAGAATGCGTTGCTGTTGGGCAAGCCGATCGCGACGAAGTCGCCGGGCTTGACGCCCTTGGCGGCGAAGGCGCGCGCCCGCGCATTGGCACGGCGCTCGAGCTCACGCCAGGTCAGCGCATCCGCGCCGTGACTGACGGCGATCGCGTCTGCGGGCTTGCGTTCGGCATACCAGCGCGGCACGTCGGCGAGGGGGATCAGCATGGGGCGTTTCCGGAAGACAGAGGCGGCTTGAAGCGCTCTTGTTGCAGGGATGTGGCCAGGGCCACCGCTGCCACTTCACCAACTATGCGGTCCCCGTGTCAAGCCGATGGCTGCCGAGGCGACCGGTATCCCGCTGATGGAATTGCGGAATCCTGGTTTGCTAAAAGCCGGGGCAAGATTCCGGTAAAGTTCAAGCGATCGCGCTAAGCCGGACTTTACGGGGCGACGGCATTGTGGCCCGTGCGGTTGTGTGCCGGGCGCGTCGGTCGACCTGCGCGGCCTCCAATATTTTTTCAAGGACCCAAGATCTTCAACGGCAAATGTCTTCAAGGACGACGACGATGGCGAGCAATGGAGCACGGATCAAGATCAGTCGCGAGCCGCGGCGCCAGCTCAACAATCGTGCGGCGTGGATCACCGTCGATGACGGCGCGACCGAGAACGCTTGCGCCGTGGTCGACATCTCGCCCGGCGGCGCCAAGATCACGACCGAGGTCGAGTTCGACGTCAAGGACCGCCTCGCGCTGACGCTGCTCGCCGATCATGCCAAGCGCTACCCTTGTGAAGTGGTCTGGCGTCGCGGCAAGACCTACGGGCTCAAATTCGTGACCGCCGACGCTGAGCCGGATGAACCGGCCGCGGAGCCGGTCGGCGCGGCGTAGCCGCAAGGCGCGGCTGCCTGGCCGCCGGTTCGACACTGCGTCATCGCACCCAGCGGTTCAGCGATCAATCCGATAGAGCTTTGCGAACTCGCCGTCATGCAGCGGCGAGAGCTTCTCGACCGCCTGGAATCCGGGCTTCGGATCGATCAGCAGCACATAGTCGAAGTCCGCGCGCCAGTCGATCAGGTAGCGCGACCACCGCAGGGTTTCCGCAGAGAACGTCGCATTGGCCAGCACCTTCCAGTCGACCGGCTCCGTCAGCGGATGAGACATGCGATCGAACGGCGGTCGAAGGCTCACCGGCTGCTGCGCCGGGTCTGCAAACAGCAATGGCCAGAACGCCCTGCGATCGATCAGGAGCAATGCCGGGAGGTGGTAGGTCAGCCGGTAGGTGCCGGGCAGCGTGCGTCGCGCCGGAGGCGCCATGGTCCGTTCTCCCGACGAGCCCGTCGCGACCAGGACGCGCGCACCGGGCTCGACGCCGGCGATTGCGGCGCGCAGATCGGCAAGATCGTCCCGGCTCTCAATCCATGTCGCAGCGACATAGGCCGAGCGGACAAAAATCAAGGCTGCAAAAACGACACCGAACATCATCGCCTCGCGCCGCGCGAGCCGTGGCTGCACGCCGGCAAACAGCAGCAATGCGATCATCACCGCAGCCCGCAGATCGATGTAGGATCCGCCCTTCATCCGCAGCGGCGCGGCGATGTAGACGACTGCCAGCACGACAATCGCAAGCCGCAGCCCCGGTGCAAAGGCGAGATGACGACGCATGGCGACCAGCGCGACGATGACGGCGACGGCGGTCACGATCGTCAGGTTCATGCTCGGTATCGTGAACGCGCTGAACAGCCTCATCAACTTGACGATCGCATGCCACGCGCCGAGCGACGTGGCGGTGTTGCCGAACGGACTGAGCCGATACAGCACGATCGCCGGAGCGAGCGCGATCAGGATCGGGATCGCGGCCTTCATGAAATCGCGCACGGTGACCGTGCCCGACGACCAGCGGTTCCGCAGTTCCGCGGCCTCTTCGGCACCGATCAGGAGGAAGAGAAAGGCGAGCCCGAAGATGTGAGTAAAGAAGGTCGCGACCGCGGCGCTCGCGCCGGCCAGCGTCTTCCACCCGGAACGCTGCCGCCTGCGCAGCGCGATCCAGGCGGCCGCACCGACCAGCGCCAGGCCCAGCGAGAGCAGGAAGTTCATGAAGCCCATGAAGAAGGCTGCGTTGTAGGCGACCAATCCCGACGCCAGCGGCCAGTAGGAACGGCAGCCGAAAGCGACCCGATGGTAGACGACCGCGCCGCCGACCGGCGCGAGCAGGCTCAGCGCCAGCAATATTCGGCCACCCGTGTGCGGATCGGTGATGCGCAGCAGCCCTGCCCCGATGACGTCCATGCCGAGATTGGGCAGGATCGTCCAATGCGGCGCATACATCTTCGAGAGGACCGGATCGTCCGGATGGGCCAGGATGAAGAACCGCGCGAGGTGATTTGGATAGTCCGAGAGCGGCGGAACGTCGATGACGAGAAGGGGAGCCAGCAGCACGATCGCAAGCACCACCGCCGTCGCCCGCCACGTCCAGGCCGCTTCGCGCGTCGATCGGACGTGAGTGGCGGACGTCCTGGCCAGGGGCGCGTGCACCGGCGGCTATTCCAGCTCGTCCGCCGGCGCGTCTTCGGGCGAAGTGGATAACGGCCGCATGCGAAATCCTCTCGCGACGACCGCGAGAAGAACTGTGCACATCGCGCCGAGCGTTCGGCTGCGGTTGTGGTATTCTGTTGCGTTACCTGTGGTTGTCACGCGGCCATGTCGCGTGCAGGTCATTAACAATCAATTACGTTTGGAAACGTTTGGTAACATACAACCCTTGGATTTGAAAAATAGACTATCAATCCCTGCGGGTTCCCCGCGAACTATGCTTTCAGCTTACGACCAAGGTCGCGTTCGACGTGAAGCTTGCGCCGGCACGCGAGCGTTCGCGCAGGTCTAGCGGCGACGCGTCACCGCGAGGTTCCACCGCTCCGTAGCGTGGCTCGCATCAACGTCCCTGCGCGCTGTTGGCATTGCCGGACGTGCTCACCGAACCGCCGGGAGCGGCCGGCGCCGCACTGAAATTGCCGCCGGAGGACGGTGCATAGCGCTGACCGCTTTGGGCCGGAAGCGCGGTGCCGCCGACCCCGTTGGACGACGCGGCGCGGTCGCCGGGCCTCGGTGGCGGCGCGGAGCCTCCCGTGCTCTGCGCGAGAAGCTGGGCCGGCGCGAGGGTGAGGCCGGCGGCGAGGATGATGGCGAACTTGCTCTTCAACATGTGCTGGTCCGGATGGTTCGGTGGGGCTGCAGCGGAGGCGACACCCCGCCAAGCCCGCACGATTATACGTCCAATAACGTAGGCGGTGTTGGTTGCGTTCCCAGAGGCTGCTGCCCAATCGCAACGCAAATATCCGTGTGGTGGGTGCCGGCGCGATCGCCGGCCCCGTCGGCTCGTGCTAACCCCGGTAGCGCAGCGCATCGACCAGCAGCGCGAACGCCGGCGAGGATTGTCGCCGGCTCGGGTAATAGAGGTGATAGCCGGGAAACGGCGCGCACCAGTCGTCGAGCACCTGGACCAGTTGGCCCTTGGCGAGCTGCGTCTGCACCTGATCCTCGGCGACATAGGTTAGCCCGAGCCCGGCCAGCGCCGCCTTGATCCGCAGCGCGGTGCTGTTGAACACCAATTGTCCGTCGACGCGGACCTTGATCGGGCGTCCGCGCTTCTCGAATTCCCAGGCATAGATGCCGCCAAAGGTCGGCAGGCGGATGTTGATGCAGGCGTGCTGGGTCAGGTCCTGCGGCCGCTTCGGATGGTCGCGCCGCTTGAAGTAGGACGGCGCCCCGACCACCACCATGCGGAAGTCAGGCGCGATCCGCACCGCGATCATGTCTTTGGCCAGCTGCTCGCCGAGGCGAACGCCGGCGTCAAACCGCTCCGCGACGATGTCGGCAAGCCCGTTGTCGACGGTCAGTTCCACCTTGATGTCGGGATAGCGCGGCAGGAACTTTTCCAGCGCCGGCCACAGGATGGTCTCGGCCGCGTGCTCGCCGGCGTTGATGCGGATGGTGCCGGCCGGCTTCTCGCGCAGCGCGTTGAGCGCGGTGAGTTCGGCCTCGATCTCCTCGAAGCGCGGCCCGATGCCCCGCAGCAGCCGCTCGCCGGCTTCGGTCGGCGCCACGCTGCGGGTGGTGCGGGTCAGGAGCCGCACGCCCAGCCGTTCTTCCAGCGCGCGCATGGTATGGCTGAGCGCCGATTGCGACACACCGAGCCGCGCCGCCGCGCGGGTGAAGCTGCGCTCACGCGCCACCGCGAGGAAGGCGATCAGGTCATTGACGTCGTGCCGCGGCATTGATGAACCCTGCTCATAAGTCCATCCCGATTTTTACGTCTAATAGCGCGCTGGTGCACGCCCTAAATCCCGCAGCGCAGGTTCCAGTCCTTGATGCGGAGAGATGTCATGCAGAAGCGTAAACTCGGTAACAGCAATCTGGAGGTATCGGCGATCGGCCTGGGCTGCATGGGCCTCAGCTTCGCCTATGGCCCGGCGGTCGAGAAGGCCGCAGGCATCGCGCTGCTGCGCGGCGCCGTCGAGCGCGGCGTCACCTTCTTCGATACCGCGGAGGTCTACGGTCCCTTCGTCAACGAGGAACTGGTCGGCGAGGCGCTGGCGCCGGTCCGCAACGACGTCGTGATCGCCACCAAGTTCGGTTTCGATATCGGCACCATGGCCGAGCGGCACCGGTCGCTGAACAGCCGGCCCGAGCACATCAAGGCGGTCGCGGACGCCTCGCTGAAGCGGCTGAACATCGATGTGATCGATCTGTTCTATCAGCATCGGGTCGATCCCAACGTGCCGATCGAGGATGTCGCCGGCGCCGTGAAAGACCTGATTGCCGCCGGCAAGGTCCGGCATTTCGGCCTGTCGGAGGCCGGCGTGCAGACCATCCGCCGTGCGCATGCGGTGCAGAAGGTCACCGCATTGCAGAGCGAATATTCGCTGTGGGAACGCGGGGTGGAGGCGGAGATCCTGCCGGTGCTGCAGGAGCTCGGCATCGGCTTCGTGCCGTACAGCCCGCTCGGCCGCGGCTTTCTCACCGGTGCGATCAGCGCGTCGACGACGTTCGCCAGCGACGACTTCCGCAACCTCGTGCCGCGCTTCACGCCGGAAGCCCGTCGCGCCAATCAGGCGCTGGTCGATCAGCTCGGCAAGATCGCCGCCGGCAAGGGCGCGACGCCGGCCCAGATCGCGCTGGCCTGGCTGCTGGCGCAGAAGCCGTGGATCGTGCCGATCCCGGGCACCACGAAGCTCAATCGGCTCGAGGAAAACATCGGCGCCGCGCGGATCGAACTGAGCTCCGCCGATCTCGCCGACATCGGCAAGGCCGTCGCCTCAGTCGAGGTGCAGGGCGCGCGCTATCCGGAGCAATTGCAACAGATGGTCGGGCGCTGAGGCGAGCCGCAAACTCGCAGTCGTCCTGGCGAAAGCCAGGACCCATTACCCGAATGCTCGTTGTCGCGCGACGCTGGGGCCACAGCCGTCTGCAACAACACAGCCCTGTGGTTATGGGTCCCTGCCTTCGCAGGGACGACGATTGTGGATGTAAGCGTCGCAACAAACTCAGTGTCGTCCCGGGCTTGACCCGGGACCCATAACCACGAATGGCAATTGTTGCGCGACGCTGGGGCCACAGCCCTCTTCAACAACACCACCCGGTGGTTATGGGTCCCTGCTTTCGCAGGGACGACGATTGTGGATGCAGGCCGTGCCACACACTCGCTGTCGTCCCGGCGAAGCGGCGCGCGAAGCCGTGCACCACCTAGCGTTCCGTCAGCTTCAGCTCGATGCGGCGGTTGCGCTTGTAGGCGTCTTCGGTCTGCGCGGTGTCGAGCGGTTGGAATTCGGCGAAGCCGGCGGCGACAAGGCGCTGCGCCGGCACGCCGAGCGAGACCAGATACTGCACCACCGAGATCGCGCGCGCCGAGGACAATTCCCAGTTCGACTTGAACAGCGGGCTGTTGATCGGCCGCACGTCGGTGTGGCCGTCGACCCGCAGCACCCAGGCGATTTCGGCCGGGATCTGCTTGTCGAGATCGATCAGCGCGTTCGCCACGGTGTCGAGCTCGGTCTTGCCTTCCGGCAGCAGCGTCGCCTGGCCGGTATCGAAGAACACTTCGGACTGGAACACGAAGCGGTCGCCGACGATGCGGATATCGGGGCGGTTGCCGAGGATCGCGCGCAGCCGGCCGAAGAATTCCGAGCGGTACTTCGACAATTCCTGCACCCGCTGCGCCAGCGCGACGTTGAGGCGCGAGCCGAGATCGGCGATGCGGTTCTGCGATTCCTTGTCGCGCTTCTCGGAGGCGTCGAGCGCTTCCTCGAGCGCCGCGAGCTGGCGGCGCAGCGCGCTGATCTGCTGGTTCAGCACCTCGATCTGCGCCAGCGCGCGCGAGGTGACGCCCTTCTCGGAATCGAGCGCCTTGTTGAGCTCGCTGGCGCGGCCCTGCGCGTCACTGCCGGAGCTCGCCAGCCCCTCATAGAGCCCCTTCATGCGGTCGCGCTCGCCTTCGGCGGAGGCGAGGCCGGCGCGCAGCTGCACCACCTGGTCGTCGAGGCTGAGCTTGGTGAGCTTCTCCAGCGACAGCAGATCGTTGAGCTGCGCGATCTTGGCGGTGAGCTGCTCCAGCGCCTTGTCCTTGCCGGAAACTTCCTGCGACA
>DASVOL010000587.1:0-24438 GCA_036383375.1 Bradyrhizobium sp.
GGCACCGTCATGTGATCGGCATAACCGCCGTCGCAATAGACGCCGAGCGCATTCGGCTTGATCGCGCACATGTTCTCGTCGCCGCCGAGGCAGGTCGGGCATTTGCCGCAGCCGAGCCACGGATAGGCCAGCGTGACGTCGCCGACCTTGAGGCCACCCTTGTCGGCGTCCTTGACGTCGGGCCCGAAGGCGATGATCTCGCCGACCGTCTCATGGCCCATCGTGCGCGGCAGCGAGACGCCGCGGTCCTTCAGCGACAGCGGCTTGCGGCCATGGCCGAGATCGTAGCCGCCCTCCCAGATGTGCAGGTCGCTGTGGCAAACGCCGGCGGCCTTCACCTTGATCAGCACCTGCGTGCCCGACGGCTGCGGCGTCGGCTGATCGACCTCCTTCAAGGGGGCGTTGAAATCGACGACCTGGAAACTCTTCATCGCTGTTCTCCCGAAGCTTGTTCTTGCGGCGGACCTTGCCACGCCTGCCCGCCCGGGACAAACGCTCAAGACCCCATTTACGAGCAAGCCGCCATGCAGCTCGCGCGAAGGCCAACGCGCCACTATTCAGGGGCGTGACTAGTCAGATCAGCGGATGATGGCAAGCGGCTAACTGACCGGGCGCAACCACGCGCAATTCCGGCACCTCGCTGGCGCAACGCGCATCGGCCCGCGGGCAGCGGGTGCGGAAGCGGCAGCCCGACGGCGGCGCGATCGGCGACGGCGGCTCGCCGACCGGCACGCTCGAAGTCGGCCGGACATCCGGATCGGGCACCGGGATCGCTTCGATGAGCAGCGCGGTATACGGATGCGCCGGCCGTGCGAACAGCTGCTCCGACGGACCGACCTCGCAGAGCCGGCCGAGATACATCACCGCGACGCGATCCGAGACCGCCTTCACCACGGCGAGATCGTGGGCGATGAACAGCAGGGTCAGGCCGTAGCGCGCCTTCATCTCCTCCAGCAGATTGAGGATTTGGGCACGGATCGAGACGTCGAGGGCGGACACCGGCTCGTCGCAGATCACGAATTCCGGATTGAGCACCAGCGAGCGGGCGATGCAGATGCGCTGGCATTGTCCGCCGGAGAATTCGTGCGGCAGGCGTCCGCTCACCAGCGTGGGATCGAGCCCGACCGCCGACAGCACCTCGCTGACGCGCCGCTTCCGCTCCTCGGGATCCCTAACGCCCGCGATCACCAGCGGCTCGGCGACGATGTCGCCGATCCGCCGCCGCGGATTGAGCGAGGCAATCGGTTCCTGAAAGATCAATTGCACGCGGCGGCGCATCTTGCGCAGCGCCTCGCCCTTCAGGGTGGTGAGATCGTGACCGTCGAACAGCACCTTGCCGGAGACGGCCTGCCGCAATTGCAGCACGGCGCGGCCGAGCGTGGACTTGCCGCAGCCGGATTCACCGACCAGCCCCAGCGTCTCGCCACGGGCGATCTCAAGGCTGACGTCGGAGACGGCATGGATGGTCTTGCCCCCCACCGAATACTCGACGACGAGGTTTTCCACCTTCATCAGCGGATTGGATGCGGCCTGCAACATCATGCGCCGCTCCCTGCCGCGATCGGATGGAAGCAGGCATAGAGATGCTCCAATGTCTCCGCCGGACTGAGCCGCGGCTTCTCCGTGCTGCAACGCCCGGCGGAATAGCGGCAGCGCGGCGAGAACGAGCAGCCTTTCAGCGGCCGGGTCGGATCCGGCGGCCGTCCCGAGATCGCCGGCAGCGGCGTATGCGGCGGCACGTCGAGCTTCGGCAGCGCGGCGAGCAACGCCTCGGTGTAGGGCATCCGCATCTGCTTGAACAATGCAGGCGTCGGCGCGCGCTCGACGACGCGCCCGGCATACATCACCGCGACCTCGTCGGTGCGGCCGGCAACCACGCCGAGGTCATGCGTGATGATGATCATCGCCATATGCCGGCGCTGCTGCTCGCGCGCCAAGAGATCGAGGATCTGCGCCTGGATCGTGACGTCGAGCGCGGTGGTCGGCTCGTCAGCGATCAGGAGTTTGGGCTCGCAGGACAGCGCCACCGCGATCGCGACGCGCTGGCGCATGCCCCCGGAGAGCTGGTGCGGATATTGCGTCAGCCGCTGCTCGGGCGCGGGAATGCCGACCGCCGTCAGCAGCTCGATGCTGCGTTGCCTGGCCTGGACGAGATCGAGCTCCAGATGTTCCTGGATGGTC
The DNA here is from genome assembly GCA_036383375.1 of Bradyrhizobium sp. GTDB lineage: Bacteria > Pseudomonadota > Alphaproteobacteria > Rhizobiales > Xanthobacteraceae > Bradyrhizobium. Next base: position 2,182 of record DASVOL010000587.1, read on the forward strand.
TCGATCAGCTGGGTGCCGATGGTCAGCACCGGATTGAGCGAGGTCATGGGATCCTGGAACACGACCGCGAGCGAACGGCCGCGCAGCTTGCGCAATTTCTCCGCCGACAACGTCGTGAGATCCTGCCCGTCGAACATCACACGGCCGGACAGCTTGGCCTTCTTGGGCAGCAGCTGCAGAACGGCGCGCGACAGCATGGTCTTGCCGCAGCCGGATTCGCCGACAATGCCGAGCGTCTTGCCGGCGCCGACGACGAGATCGACATGATCGACCGCCCGCAGATTGCCGCGCGGCGTCGGCAGGTCGACCACCGCGTCCTCGACCGAAAGCAGCGCACCGCTCATAACGCACCCTGCCTCGGGTCGGTCAGCGCACGCATCGTGTCGCCGATCAGGTTGAACGAAAGCACCGTCAGAAACATCGCAATCGCCGGAATGAAGGCCAGCCGCGGCGCCACGTCGAGGCTTTCCCGCCCCTCCCCGATCATGCTGCCCCAGCTCGAGATCGGCGGTGGCACGCCGAGGCCGAGGAAAGAGAGCGAGCCCTCGACCACGATGGTGACAGCGACGCCGAGCAGAAAGAAGGCGAGCAGCGGCAGCAGCACGTTGGGCAGCAGCTCGCGCAGCAGGATGCGCGCATGGGTGGCGCCGAGCGCCTGCGCCGCGATGACGAATTCGCGCCGTGCCAGCGTCAGGGTCGCGGCCCGCGCCACCCGCATGAAGGCTGGAATGCCGAGCACACCGAGGATGCAGGTCAGGTTGAAGATCGACTGGCCGAGATAGGCGGTGACCGCAAGCGCCAGGATCAGCGGCGGGAACGCCAGCAGCACGTCCATGCTGCCGACCACGAAGGATTCGAACCGGCCGCGGAAATAGCCGGCGAGCATGCCGAGCGCGCCGCCGATGGTGACGCCGATCATGGGTGCGCAAAGGCCGACGATCAGCGAGATGCGTGCGCCATAGATCAGCCGCGACAGTTCGTCCCGACCGAGGCCGTCGGTGCCGAGCCAATGCTCGGCCGAGAACGGCGCCCGCCGCTCCAGCATGTCCATGTCGGTCGGACTCGGCAGCGGCAGCAAATCGGCGAAGATCGCGACCGCGAACACCAGCACCATCCAGCCGATCGCGCACCAGAACAGCATGCCCAGCCGGCGCCTGCGCCGCGCCGGCGTCGCTTCGGTCTCGTCGAGGCTGAGCTCAAGCGTGGCCATGGCGGATCCTCGGGTCGAGCACGGCGTAAAGCAAGTCGACGATGAAGTTCATGATCACGAAGCCCGCCGCGACCAGCAGCACCACGCCCTGCAGGATGATGAGGTCGCGGGTATAGATCGCGCCGACAAGCAGTCGGCCGATCCCCGGCAATGCGAAGATCGATTCGACGATCACGGCGCCGCCGATCAGCCGGCCGATATTGATTCCGGTGATGGTGACGAGGGTCAGCGAGGACGGCTTCAGCGCATGCACGAACAGGATGCGCGACGGCTTCAGGCCCTTCGCCTTGGCGAGCGCGATGTAGTCCTCCTGCAGCGCCGCGATCATGTCGGAGCGCAGCACGCGCATGATGCCCGGCCATTCCGCAAGCCCGAGCGTCAGCGCCGGCAACACCATGAAGCGCAGATTGGCGACCGGGTCCTCGGTGAACGGCACGTAGCCCGTCGCCGGCAACATGCGCAGCTCGACCGCGAACAAATAGATCAGGAGGATCGCGGACAGGAAGGTCGGCACCGACAGCATGCCGAAGGCCGAGCCGGTCATGAAGCGGTCGAACGCGGAGCCCGCCTTGGCAGCGCAGGCGATCGCGAGCGGCACGCCGATCGCAAGCCCGATCAGCTCGGCGAGGATCATCAGCTCGAACGAGACCGGGACGCGCTCGCTGACCGCCTGCCACACGGTCTGCCCGGTGCGGAAGGATCGTCCGAAATCACCCTGCAGGATGTGCCAGAGCCAGCCGAGATAGCGCAGCCAGATCGGCTGATCGAGCCCCAAGTCGTGACGCAGGGCCGCGACATTCTCAGGCGTCGCCTGGTCGCCGAGGATCACGTAGGCCAGATCGCCGGGCAACAGCGAGGCGATCACGAAGGTGAGAACCGAAACCGCGATCAGCACCGGTACCAGGTACAGGAGCCTGCGCGCGACGAAGAACAGCATGAAACGCTATTCCTTCCAGGCGTAGGAGACGTCGAGCACCCCGTTGAACATTTTCGGCACGCCCTTCACCTTCACGCTCGAGATCGCGTAGTAGGTGTTCTGGAAGGTCCAGAACCAGATCGCCTCCTTGTTGATCAGGCGGCTGATCGCGCAATAATCCTCGGTACGCTGGGCGACGTCGGCGGTGGTTCGCGCATGCTCAAGTAGCCGGTCGAGCTCGGGATTCGAGTAGTTCGCCAGTGCGACCGGGCTGCCGGTGTGGAAATTGGCGTACATTTGCGGATCGGGATCGGCGAGATCGACAATGCGCCACGGCGTAAGCTGGAACTGGCGCATGAAGGCGCGCGGCGGAATGGTCGCCTGATCGACCTGCTCGATCTCCATATTGGCGCCGATGCGCTTCCAGAATTGCTGCAACACCTGACCGCCGGTGCGGCCGCGCGGCGTTGCCGTGACCAGCATCTTGAACTCGACCGGCTTGCCGTAGTCCTTGAGCAGCGCCTTGGCCTTTTCGACATCGTAGGGCAACGCGCCGTCATCCTTGCACTTCACCCAGGACCCGTCGCCGTAGGGATTGCTGGCCGGCCGCGCCAGCCCATTGGTAATCGCCTGCGACATCTTGTTGCGGTCGAGCGCCATCACCAGCGCCTGGCGCACGCGCACGTCGTCGAACGGCGGGACCTTGGTGTTGAAGGCAGCGACTGCAGCCCCCGAGCCTTGATAGGTATGCACGGTCAGACTCGCGTCCTTGCCCGCCTTGATAATGTTGTCGGCGTCGGCCTCATCGTCCCAGACGATGTCGGCCTCGCCCGACTGCAGCGAGGCAAAGCGCGACTGCGCATCCGGCAACGGCTTCAGGATGATGCGGTCGAGATAGGGCTTGCCCTTGTCCCAATAATCCGGGTTCTTCTCCAGCACCATGCGGTCGCCGGCATTCCAGGATTTCAGGATGTAGGGACCGGTGCCGACCGGGTTGCGATTGTAATCATCGCCCTTGGTCTTCCACGCGGTCGGCGACTGCATCACGTTGTTGGAACTCTGGATCGACTGCGTCGCTGGGAAGTTCACCGACGGGTCGCTGAAATTGTAGCGCACCGTGAGGTCATCGATGACATCCACACTCTTGATGCTGGTGATGTAGAAGGCGCAACGGCACTTGTTGGCCGGATCCTTCTGGCGGTCGAAGTTCTCCTTCACCGCCTGTGCATTGAACGGGGTGCCATCGTGGAATTTGACGCCGGGCCGCAGCTTGATGGTCCAGGTCTTGAAGTCCTCGGAATGGTCCCACGACAGCGCGAGCTTCGGCTTCGGTTCGCCCTTCTCGTCGAGCGTCATCAGCGTGTCGAAGATTGCGGCTGCCGCGGTGTTGGCCGACGTATCGTAAACACCGACCTTGAGCGGGTCGAAGCCCGCGATGTCCAGTTCCTGGCCGACGGTGAGCGTACCGCCCTGCTTCTGCGCATGGGCCGGTGCAGCTGATGCCACTGCACCTAATCCCGCCACAAGAAATATGCGCGCAACTGCGTGCGCGCGCCCGGCCAGCTTCATCGATGGTCCCTCCCAAGTGGGCGACGTCCGGTGTTCCGGATCGTCGTACGTTGGGAGGCAGCTTGTCCGGAATCGCCGCGCGCGACAAGACCGTAAAACGGATGAAAAGCCGCAGGCAGATCACGATGCGATCACGCGGACCCGCATCGTGATCTCGTCGACCGGTTTGAGTCCGATCCTTCGGGCCGATATCCCCTTTGCTTGAATGCGGCCCTCCAGGCCCGGATCATGCTTTAACTGCGCGCCGTCTTTGCCGGTTGCGCTGCGAAGCCGGCGATCTGATCGTCTGAGAGCCCGATCTCCTTCAGATACGACAGTGTGTGCTCGCCGAGCGTCGACATCCGCTTGCGCGCGCCAACCGCCGCGCCGGACATCCGGAACGGCAGATTGAGCACCTTGAAGCTGCCGCCGCCGTCCTCGACCTCGGCCAGTGCACCGCGATGGGCGATTTGCGGATCGGCGAGCGCCTCGCGCACGGTGCGATAGGCCGACGACGGCACGCCATATTCATTGAGGGCGGCAAGGCAGGCCTGCGTACTGACCGAACGCGACCACGCCTCGACGCCCTCCATCAGGCCCGCCCAATTGTCCCGCCGATCGGAATATTTGGCGAAGCGCGGATCGGACACCCATTCAGGCCGGCCGATCACCTGCATCAGGTTCTGGAACGTCTTCTCACTGGCGATCGCCACCATGACGTAGCCGTCGCTGGTTTCGATCGGGCCGAACATCGGCCGCTGGGTTTGCTTCACCTCGAACTGCGACCACTGCAACTCGTTCAGGGTCAGGCTCAGCATCGATTCCAGCATCGACACGTCGATATGCTGGCCTTTGCCGCTGGCACCGCGCTGATAGAGCGCCGCCGAGATTGCGCCGAAAGCGTAGACCCCGGTCAGCACATCGGCATGGTAGATGCCGCAATAATCCGGCCGGGTGCGGCCCGGCTGGTAGGCGAGATGTGCCATCTCGTAGCCCGAAGCGGCATGGATCACCGGGGCATAGGCCGGCAATTCCGCCGACGGGCCGGTCTGTCCGTAGCCGGAGATCGAGCAGAAGATCAGCTTCGGATTGATGTCGCGGATCGCGGCATAGTCGAGCTTGAGCCGCCGCATTACGCCGGGGCGGAAATTCTCCACCAGCACGTCGGCGGTCGCGATCAACCGGCGCACGGCTTCGACGCCGGCCGGCGACTTCAGGTCGAGCACCAGGCTGTTCTTGCCGATATTGAGCTGGCCGAACGCCGTCGAGCAATGGTTGCGTAGCGGCGGCCGCGTCCGCATCGTCTCGCCTTCGGCGGGCTCGATCTTGATCACCTCCGCGCCCATGTCGGCGAGCATCCGCGTGCAATGAGGTCCGGCGATCGTGGTCGAAAAATCGAGCACGCGAAGGCCGTCAAAGCTCCGTGTCAAATTCCCCTCATCGTCGGCGGCTATTGTCGTGGCCAAGGCTTCCTCCAGCGTCGTCGTTTCCATTGTTCGGCGTCGCGCGACCCTAAAGTGAGCCGCCCTGACAGGAAAGCGTCTCGTCCAGACCGGGACCGCGGGCCGTCTTGCATTTTAATCAAAGGCAGATTGGACCCGATCTTGCATAGCTCTGTCACGGGCTGGAACGAGGGCGCTTGTTGAAGGTCTTATTCGTCACGACCGAGATGGACGATTTCGTCCGCGTGGGCGGGCTCGGCGCCGTTTCCGCTGCACTTCCCCGGGCGCTGCGCCCCTGGAGCGACGTCAGGATCATGCTTCCCGGCTACCGGGACGTGGTCGAACAATTCACTCATATTGAAATCGTTGGACAATGCGAGGCCCTCGCCGAGATGCCGGCCTGCTCGCTCGGGCGCGCATCGACCAAGGACGGGCTGCCGGTCTATGTGCTGCTGTGTCCGCAGCTGTACGACCGGCCGGGCAATCCCTATGGCGACGAGTCCGGCCGCGACTGGCCCGACAACGACATCCGCTTCGGCCGCTTTGCCTCCGCCGCTGCCGAACTTGCAGCCGGAACGCTGGACAAGAATTGGGCAGCGGACCTCGTTCACGCCAACGACTGGCAGGCCGCGCTCACACCCGCCTACCTCGCGTGGCGCAACGCGCGGATTCCGTCGATCCTGACCATCCACAATCTCGCCTATCAGGGCTTGTTTCCGAAGGCCTCGCTGCGGCGGATCGGCGCACCGGAAAGCTCATTCCACATCGACGGGCTGGAGTTCTACGACAAGCTGTCCTTCCTCAAGGGCGGCCTCGTCTACGCCTCGCATCTGACCACGGTCAGCGCGACCTATGCGAGGGAGATCACCACCGCTGAGCTCGGCTGCGGGCTGGAGGGCCTGCTCCGCGTCCGCTCCGACGCCGACCAGCTGACCGGCATCCTGAACGGCATCGACGAGAGCTGGGACCCGCGCCACTGCGCACAGCTCGCCCAGCCGTTCGGCGCCGGCGACTGGAAGGGCAAGCAGGCCAACGCCGACTATGTCCGCCGGCAGTTCGGCCTTGCGGTCTCGCGCGGGCCGATCTTCGGCCTGGTCGCGCGGCTCGTGCATCAGAAAGGCGTCGACCTCGTGCTGTCGGCCGCCGACGAGATCATCAAGGACGGCGGACAGATCGTCGTCACCGGCAGCGGCGAGCCCGCGATCGAGGACGCGCTGGTGGCCGCGCATCGGCGCCGGCCCGACGCGATCGGCGTCATCATCGGCTTCAACGACGCCCAGGCGCGGCGGATCTTCGCCGGCAGCGATTTCACCCTGATGCCGTCGCGCTTCGAGCCCTGCGGCCTCAGCCAGATGTATGCGCAGCGCTTCGGCTCGCTACCGATCGGCCACCAGACCGGCGGGCTTGCGGAGACCATCGCCGACGGCGAGACCGGCTTCCTGTTCGCCCAGCCGTCGGCGGAATCCTTCCTCGGGGGCGTCAGGCGCGCCTTCGACGCCTATCGCGCCAAGGATCGCCTCAACGCCATGCGCGCCAGCGCGATGGCCAAGTCCTACAGCTGGGACCTGTCGGCCGCCTGCTACGGCGCGCTGTACAGGCGGCTCATCATGCCGCGGGCAGCGGCCTAAGGCATCCGCCTCGCAGGCTTGTGAAGTCGCCACGCTGGCATCCCAGCCGCTTTGTGACATTCAGCCTGCGCCGCCGACCTCATTCGTGCGATCATGTCCGCGCCCAAGGCTATCTGCCTGGACGATAGCGCACACATGAAATTGGCAATGATGGACTTTTTGCAAAAACCCAATTGCGATGGAGGAACATCATGGACGTCAACGAGGAGCGTCTTAATTCATTCATGGGAAAGATGATTGGCGATGTCGGCGCGGCGATGAACGCTTCGCTGATGCTGCTGGGCGACAAGCTCGGACTCTACAAGGCTCTGGCGCAGCAAGGACCGATGAATGCCGCGGCCCTGGCCAAGGCAACGGGAACAGCCGGACGTTACGTTCAGGAATGGCTCTCGGCACAGGCCGCTTCCGGTTACGTCGAGTACGACAGCGCGACCGGAAAATTCTCGATGCTGCCCGAGCAGGCGCTTGCGCTTGCCGACGAGGACAGCCCGGTCTTCCTCGGCGCCGTGGGAAGCCTGGTCGGCGCGACATTTCTCGACGAGCCGAAAATCACCGACGCGTTCAGGACCGGCAAGGGCGTCGGCTGGAACAAGCGCAGCGAGTGCCTGTTCTGCGGCACCGCCCGGTTTTTCCGCACCAGCTACAAGCACTATCTGGTGCAGGAATGGCTGCCGGCGCTCGAGGGCGTCGTCGACAAGCTGAAGAAGGGTGCGGTCGTCGCTGACGTCGGCTGCGGCCACGGCGTCTCGACGCGGCTGATGGCGGAGGCGTTTCCGAAATCAACCTTCTACGGCTTCGACTATCACGACGGCTCGATCCAGGCGGCGCGGATGGCTGCGAAGGAAGCTAGGTTGTCGGACCGCGTTCATTTCCAGACGCACTCCGCCAAGGACTTCCCAGCCAACAAGTATGACCTGGTGTGCTTCTTCGACTGCCTGCACGACATGGGCGACCCGGTCGGCGCGCTCAAGCACACCCGCTCCACCCTCGCCGACGACGGCACCTGCCTGCTGATCGAGCCGTTCGCCAACGATCGGCTGGAGGACAACCTCAATCCGATCGGGCGCGTGTACTACGCGGCGTCGACGATGATCTGCACGCCTGCGTCGCTGGACCAGGAGGTCGGGCTCGCGCTCGGCGCGCAGGCCGGCGAGACCCGGCTGCGCGAGGTGGCCCGCCAGGCCGGCTTCTCACGCTTCCGCCGCGCGGCAGAAACGCCGTTCAACCTGATCCTGGAAGCTCGCCCGTAACGGCGCCAAAGCGATCGGACGGCGGTGTCACACCGCCGTCCAACGTTCAGAGTGCCGTCTGATCCTTCGGCAGCGTCTTGCTACCAGTCCTGTTGCGATTGCCAGTAGTACTGGCCGCCGCGCCGGCGCGGATTGGCGGGTTGAGGATTGCCATAATACGGAGAGCCGTACTGGGTCGGCGCCTGAGGATTGCCGTACTGGGGATAGCCGTATTGGGTGCCGGACTGGGGGTTCCAGCTGCGCTGAGAGAAGAAGCCGAAACCGTCCCCGTCCCCGCTCGCAACCATGTCGTCGGTTTCCATCGGCCGCGTCGGCTTGCGTGTGATGAAACCGCCCTGGGGCTGGTTGCTCAGCACGGCAACGAACTCGGTGCGGTAGTTGGTCTCGGCGCTCAGCGGCTCGTCCGAGATGATGATCGACGAGCGCGGCACGGCGGTCGGCGCAATGCGATCCAGCACATCCTGCGGAATGGTGACGCGGTCGAGCGCGTCCTTGGCGTTGTCGCCGTCGTCGATCGTCACCTCGCTCCAGCGCAGGCTGCCGTCGTTATTGCGGGCCATCGCCGTGAAGATATGCGTGCCGATCGGCTGGTCCGGATCGCGGATCGTAACGGGAACCTCGATGCTGGAGTCGAACACCTCGCCACCGTCAGCCCATGGCTTGTGAGTGTTGCGCCGGACATAGAGCTTCTGCGTCGAGCGGCTGATGTAGACGGAGACCGGCTCGAGCGCGAGCTTCGCCTCGGTCGCCGCCTTCTGGGTGTCGGCCTTCTTGGTCTCGGCCGCCTTGGCCGCGTCCTTCGCCGCCGCTGCGGCGTCGAGCTTCGGCTTGGCGTCGCCCTGGGCCGCCTCGAACTGCGTCGTCGCTTCCGCGGCCTTGGCGGCAGCCTTCTGCTTCAGATCCTCGGCGCGCGCCTTGGCCTGGTCGGTCTTGGCATTGGCGAGCGTCTTGTCGGCGAATGCGAGCTCGGCATCGGCACGGGCCTTCGCCTTTTCCAGCTTGCGCAGTGACGCCGGTGTGAACAGTGCAGCTTCCTTGGTCGCGGCCACGGAGGCCTTCTTTGCCTCGTCGGCAACCTTGGCGGCATCCGCGGCTTCGCGGGACAACGTCTCGGCACGCGCCGGAGCAGCCGCGATGGCCTGGGCGTTCGGCACGAACAGCGCGGGGTGGGTGAAATCCTCCGGGGCCGGATCGTTCGGCGCGATGATCACCCGCATCCCGATTCGCGTCCTGTCGAACAGCTTCTCGGCAAAGTCATAGGGCATTCGCACGCAGCCGTGCGAGGCCGCGTAGCCGGGCAGCGGGCCGCCATGCAGCGCGATGCCGTTCCAGGTGATGCGCTGCATGTTCGGCATCCAGGCATCGTCGTACATGGTCGAGTGATGGTCCTTGTCCTTCTCGACCAGCGCAAAGACGCCGGCCGGCGTTTCGCGTCCCTTGACCCCGCTCGACACCGGCGCGCGGTAGATCCAGCCGTCGGCGTCGTAGAAGGTCACCTTCTGGGCCTTGATCGATACGATCGCCATGATCGGCTCGCCCGCGGCGCGCGGCGCGGTCGCCTCGACCGTTGCCGCAGGACGCTGCTGCTTTGCCGCAGCGCCGCCAGTCAATGACGCAAGTGTGACCATCGCCGCGAAGGTCACAAAGGCGGGAGGCCCCCAACGCCGCATCGCTCCGGTGATCTGCGCCGTCGTCGTTCGAATTACCATGCCATTCCTCGGTCGAAATGCCTGCCCGCGCTGCGTCGATCCCTACCAGACCACGATTTTGGATTGATTAATCCCCGGGACCATCGGCTCGTTCCAGCAGCAAATCACTCATATATGACGGCGCATGCATGAGGAAGGGTGCGGCAGGGCGAAACCTGCCCGCGTCATGCCGTCCGCCGCGTCTCCGGCATCACCAGCCAGATCATGAACAGCCCCAGCGCGGCGACGCCGGCCAGACCCATGAAGGCGGTGCTGCTGCCGAGCTTGTCGCTGACATAGCCGGCCAGCACCGTGCTGAGCGACGCGCCGATGCCGACCGCGGTTCCGACGATGCCCTGCGCCAGGTTGAAATGGCCGCTGCCGAACGCCACGTCGGCCACGATCAGCGGCACCATGACGCTGAAGATCGCCGCGGTGATGCCGTCGAAGATCTGCACCATGACCAGCAGATAGGGATCCCGCACCGTTGCGAACAACAGGCCGCGGATCACCAGCGAGGCGAATGCGAGCAGCAGCAGCGGCCGCCGGCCCCAAGCCTGGGCCTTGCGGCCGACCGACGGCGAGCACAATGCGACGATCGCCTGCGGCACGATGATGCAGGCCGCGATCAGGACCGGCGCCCACTGGCTCGACCGTGTCGTGACGACGCCCGCCATCAACGGCAGCATTGCGGCATTGGCGAGCTGGAACAGCATCATCGCGCCGGCAAAGATCAGGAGCGACCGCTGTCGCACCAGACCGACGATACTGGTCGCGCGTTTGTCGGGAACCTCGCGCTTCACCTCGCCATGGGCCTGCGCGATGTCGATCTCGCGCTCGCGGATCCGCGCCAGCGACAGCAGCGTCGGGATCGCCAGGATGAAGGTCACGAGGAACACCGATCGGCTCGACAGGAAATAGCCGCAGGCGCCCATCAGCGCCGCAGCCGAGCCGCTGCCGAGCGAAGCGAAGCGCGCATTGCGGCCGAGCCGCTCGCCGATTGCCAGCGGCCCGACCAGGCCGAGGCTGATCGCGGCGATCGCCGGCCCCAGCACGCAGCTTGCGAGCGCGTGCAGTGTCGCGGCGAGCGTCACCACCGGAAAGATCGGCCAGAGCGCGTAGGCCAGCGCTGCGGCACCGATCGCGGCCACCGCCCAGCCCGCAACGACCCGCTCCGAGCGCGCCGCATCGACGATCGCGCCGCCAGGCATCTGGCCCAAGAGGCCGATGATGCCGCCGATCGAGAGCACGAAGCCGATCTCGACCTGGGTCCATTTCTGCGTCGTCAGATAGACCGCGATGAAGGGGCCGAAGCCGGTTTGCACGTCGGCCAGGAAGAAGATGAACCAGTCAAGCCCGCGCTGGCTTTCGCGCGACGGCATCCGCGGTTCCTCGGGACCGGGTTGATCGGCTGCAATCGGCACAATATTGGTGCCGCCGGCTGATCGCTCGCCACGACCGTCGCCAACCGTCTCGACGGAAGAGTTCGGACGCGCGACCAGCTTTAGCCCCCTAATGTTCGTAATCCCATGGATGAAGATTGCCGGCCGCGCCGAGCACGATCAGCGGCGTATCTTCCTTGTATTCAGGCGCAGCGCTCACCTGCTGCTTGTTGAGGTCCAGCGTGATGCTGTCGCTCTTGCTGGAAACGCCGGCGAAACGCAGTGCGTTCCAGTCGACCACGATCTTGCGGCTGCCGACGCCGAGGAAGCCGCCGAAATCGATCACCGCGGCGCGGACCTTGCCGTCGCGGTCGACGATGACGTCGACGATGCGGCCCATGTCCTCGTTGGCGGAACTGCGCACATCGCGCCCGAGAATGCCGTGCGCATCGCGCGCGCCGATCACGGTCACCGAAGGCGGCGGCGACTGTTCCTTTGACGGTTCCTTGGCCTGTTCCTTCGGTGCCGCGGCTGCTGGCGGCGCAGGCGTTGCTGACGGCGCCTGGGCCGCTGGCGTCTTGCTTTCGTCGTCGGCGGCGCGGGCACCCGCGCACGTCAGCAGCGCCGCTCCAACCAGCAACACCATGATCCTCGGACGCATCTTACTCTCCCCACGATTTTCTGACGCACGTGTGCCGTGCGACGACGCTCAATGCGTCAGCACGATCGACACCTGGATCTGGCCGCGCGTGCGCAACACTTCGAGTGACACCTCGTCGCCGTGACGGCGCAGCCGCAAATCGACGCTGGACGCGCCGAGCCTGAGGTCGCGCAGCACCACGTCGTTGAGGAATTCCGGCAGCCGCGGATCGCGCAAGCGGATCTCGCCGCGCGCGGTATCGAACTCCAGCCCGAGTGCGGCCTCCAGCAGCGTGAACGGCGTCGCGCTCGCCCAGGCCTGCGGCGCGCAGGCCACCGGATAAAGCACCGGGCCGCGCCGGCGCTCGCGACGGAAGCCGCAGAACAGCTCGGGCAACCGCCGCAGCTCCATATAGCTCGCGGCGTCGAACAGGCCCTTGAACAGATGGGCGACCGAATGTTTGAGGCCGTAGCGCGCGAATCCGAGTGCGATCAGCGCATTGTCATGCGGCCAGATCGAGCCGTCGTGATAGGACATCGGGTTGTAACGCGCCTCGCCCGCGGCGACGGTGCGGATGCCCCAGCCCGAGAAGAATCTCTGGCTCATCAAATCGGCGGCAACCCGCCGCGCGCGGTCCTCGCGCACGATGCCGGAAAACAACGTCTGTCCGGCATTCGACGTGCGCACCTTGCACGGCTGCTTGGCGCCGTCCAGCGCGAGCGCATAGGTGCCGAGCTCCTCGCACCAGAACGCCGCCTCGAACCGCTCGCGCAGCCGCCCGGCCTCGGCTTCGAGCTTTAACGCCTTGTCCGCAAAGCCGAGCTTGCGCGCCGCTCGTGCGGCAAGCTGCTTGCCGGCGAACACATAGCCCTGCACTTCCGCCAGCGCGATATTGCCTTCGGCAAGCGCTCCGTCGGCGTGGAAGATGGCGTCGAAGGAATCCTTCCAGCCTTGATTACGCAGACCTTCATCGGTGGCGCGCTGGTACTCGATGAACCCGTCGCGATCGGGATCGCCCGGGCCGTCGATCCACTGCAAGCCGGCCTCGACTGCCGGCCACAACTCGCGCAACGTCTCGACGTCGCCGGTGCGCTCCAGATAGAGCCCGGCGAGCAGCACGAACAGCGGGGTCGAATCGACGCTGCCGTAGTAATGCGCGAACGGCACCTCGCGGAGCGCCGCCATCTCGCCGCCGCGCATCTCGTGCAGGATCTTGCCCGGCGCTGCATCGGACAAAGGATCGACCGCCTTGGCCTGGAACAGCGCGAGCCGCTTCAGCACGCCCTTCGCGATCCGCGGATCAACCCACAGCATTTGCAGCGCGGTGATCAGACCGTCGCGACCGAACGTCGTCGAATACCAGGGAATGCCGGCATAGGGATAACGGCCCTGCGGCGTCTCCGTCATCAGCATGTTGAGGTCGGCCATCGCCTGGCACAGCACCTCGTTGAAGATGTTGTTCGAGGTCTCGATGCTGGCCGCGCCGGCTGATGAATTCCGCATCTCGCGGCGATGCGCCAGCAGGCCGCGGAAGAACGGCACCGGCTTCTGCATGATCGGCTTGTTGCAGGACACCGCGACGAACAGCGACGTCACCTGCCCCGGGTCGAGGTCGAAATGATAGGTCGCGGTGTTGACCGACAGCCGGGTCGGCCGCGGATCGAAATGCAGCGCGGTGATCCGCGTCTGCTCGTCGAGGCCGCAATATTCCAGCACGACGTCAGTCGGGCCGAGCAGCTTGCTCGAGCCGATGCCCCGCCGCGGCCGCCGCTCACCGCGCACCTCGAACAAATCGGCGAAATCATTGTCGAACAGCAACGTGAGATCGAAGCTTGCGGCTAGATCGCCGTGGTTCTGCAGGCCGATGCGCTGATAGGCGGTGCCGCGCCACAGGAAGATCGAGCGCACGATGTGCAGCGTATCCTTCTGCAAGGTCAGACGGCCGTCGCGATAGACGTCGGAATTGGTGAGATCGACCGTCAGCGCCGAATTGTCGTCGCGCATGTTGGAGCCGAGCAGCAGCGGCTGCACGTCCTCCAGCACCATTTCCAGCCGCGCGAGGTAGCGCGTATCGGCGTTGAACAGGCCGTCCGGCCCGCCCGCCGAGGCACCGATATCGCCATGGCTGTCGAGTACGATGAAGGTGTCGTCATGCTTGAGCGAGCGCCGCGGCCGCGCCGCGGGCCCGGTCATCGGAATGTAGAACGGCTGTTCGGCGACGTGCTCAGTGATGCGAGCAGTGATGATCTGCGTAACGACGTCAGCTGCCATCTGAACCTCTGGCGACTTTGCTTGGCCTGAGTCTTGGCTCTAGTCTCGGCTCCAACGAACGCACCGGAACGCAAGACCGCGCTTGATGACGCGGGCTCAGGCCGCGCTGGTGGAGAGGCGGCCCATCTCGCGCGCGACCAGGTCGCGGTAGGGGCCCCTTCCCTTCACGAGGATATCGGGCGGACCGTCCTCGACGATCCGGCCGCCCTGCAGCACGAGCACGCGGTCGAAGCTGCGCAGCGTCGCGAGGCGGTGCGCGATCGCCACCACCGTACGCCCGCGCATCAGGCGGGACAACGCCTCGCGGATCGCCTCCTCGGAGTCCGCATCGAGCGCAGCGGTGGCCTCGTCGAGCAGCAGGATCGGCGCATCCTTCAGGAACGCGCGCGCGATCGCGATCCGCTGACGCTGGCCGCCCGAGACCTTGACGCCGCGATCGCCGACGATTGTGTTCATGCCCTCCGGCAAGCTTTCGATAAAGTCGCAGCGCGCCGCGATCGCCGCCCGCAGCACCTCGTCGTCGGTGGCCTCCGGTCGGCCGTAGCGGATGTTCTCCAGGATCGAGCGGTGAAACAGCGAAATGTCCTGCGGCACCACTGAGATCGCCGCACGCAAGCTCTGTTGGGTGACGCGCGAGATGTCCTGGCCGTCGACCGTGATGGCGCCCTGCTCGACGTCGTAGAAGCGCTGCAGAAGGGTAAATAGTGTTGACTTGCCGCCACCGGACTGCCCGACCAGACCGACCCGCTGGCCAGGCTGGATGCGCAGGCTGAAGCGCTCGAACACCTGCAACCCGCCTGGATAGCGGAACGAGACATTGTTGAAGGCGATCGCCGCGCCGCTCTTGACCAGCGTCTCGGCTTCGGGATGGTCCTTCAGCTCGTGCGGCTGCAACAGCGTCGCGAGCGCCTCGGTCAACCGGGCGACATGCTGGGTGACGTCGACCAGCGCGACGGCGAGATCGCGGGTGGCGCTGAGGATCGAGATACCGAGCGTGCAGACCAGCACGACGTCGCCGGTGGTGGCTGCGCCTTGCTGCCAGAGATTGAGAGCCCAGGCCAGCATCGCGATCGTCAGAATGACGGTCACGCCGGCGTGAACCAGGCGGAGCTTTTCGAGATAGCGCAGGGAACGGCCGCGCGCGACGAGTTCCCGATTGACGGTCGCGTCGAAGCGATCGTGCTCATAGCCGAGGCCGCAGAACGCGCGCACCAGCGGCAGGTTGTTGATGACGTCGACCATTTCGCCGTCGACCGCGGCGGCCCTGTTGGCGAAATCGTCATGCAGCGGCCGGCCGGCGGCGGCCATGCGGAACATCGCCACCACCATGGTTCCCGCGATCAGGATCAGCACGGCTGACATTGTCACGCTGACGGTTCCAACCAGGGTGATCGCCGCGAAGGTTGCGATGCACGGCGGCAACACGTTCCATACGAACATGTTCTCGACGGTGTAGACCGCGTTCGACGTCGCCGTGATCCGGCTGGTCAGCATGCCCGGCAGCCGGTCCGTGAAATAGCTCGGCGCGTGGCCGGTGAGGTGCCGGAACATGTCGCGGCGAAGGTCGCCGCTGACGCTGACGAAGGTGTAGCTCGCGGTCCAGCTCGCGATCCGCCACAGAAAGTTGTCGGCGGCGATCAGCGACATGAGCAGAGCGAATGCCAGCCATACGCCGTTCGCGGCCAACGGTCCTGCCGACAATGCGTCGACCAGATTCTTCACGCCGTACTGTGTGCCTACCGAGCAGGCAACCGCCGCGACGACGGCCGACAAGATTACAACATGCGACGGGAGCCGCCGGCGCAGATAGCGCAGCACAAAGGGGAACGGCCGATGCGCGTATCCTGACAGATGGTCCATGACGTCCTGCAAAAGCTGTTGAAGGTGAACGAGAAAATTTTAGTCGAAGCTCTCGTGCACGATGACGTGAAGGGCGGCGGTGGGATTCCTTGATGCAGCCATCACTGCGCGACAATTTTGCAACGCTGGCGTCGGCAAAAACGTGTTGGAGTGAGATGGCATCAGCAAGACCACAGTGTGATGGAAGAAAGAAGCGGCAGATCTCCCACACCTAAGGAACCTCGCACGTGCGAGAACGTTCCCGTCCTTGGCATGTCGCTGCCATCAGAGGGCTGAGGGTTCATCCACATTACAAACATGGAGACGGAGAAATGCGCATCGCGCAGGTTGCCCCGCTGACGGAGGCTGTTCCCCCCAAGCTCTACGGCGGCACCGAACGGGTCGTGCACTGGCTGACCGAAGAACTTGTAACACTTGGACATGACGTGACGTTGTTCGCCAGTGGCGATTCACAGACCTCCGCGAAGCTCGATGCGACCTGGCCGAAGGCACTGCGCCTCGACGGTTCCGTCCGCGACCCCAATGCGCTGCACATGGTGATGCTGGAGCGCGTGCGGCAGAAAGCCGACGACGACGAATTCGACTTCCTGCATTTCCATCTCGACTATTATCCGTGGTCGCTGTTCGCGCGGCAGCCGACGCCGTTCGTGACCACGCTGCACGGACGGCTCGACCTGCCGGAACACCAGCCCGTCTTCAACACCTTCTCCAAGGCCCCGGTGATCTCGATCTCCAACGCGCAGCGGCGGCCGGTGCCGCAGGCACACTGGGTGCGCACCATCCATCACGGACTGCCGGAGAATTTGCTGACACCGCAACCGGCCAAACAATCCTATCTCGCCGTGCTCGGGCGCATCGCGCCGGAGAAAGGCGTCGATCGCGCGATCAAGATCGCCACCCGCTGCGGCATTCCGCTGAAGATCGCGGCCAAGGTCGATCGTGCCGACCAGGAATATTACGACGAGTTGATCAAGCCGCTGATCACCAGCAATCCGCTGGTCGAATTCATCGGCGAGATCAGCGACCGCGAGAAGCCGGATTTTCTCAGCGGCGCAATCGGGCTGTTGGTTCCAATCGATTGGCCGGAACCGTTCGGCCTCGTGATGATCGAAGCGATGGCCTGCGGCACGCCCGTGATTGCGTATAACCGCGGTTCCGTACCAGAGATCATCGAGGACGGCCTGACCGGCTTTATCGTCGAGGATGAGATCAGCGCCGTCGCGTCCGTCGGCCGGCTTGCGACGCTCAACCGCGACGCGATCCGCAAGCGGTTCGAGACCCGCTTCACCGCGCGCCGGATGGCGCTCGACTATCTCGCGGCCTATCGCAGCCTGATGGAAGCCAAGCCACGCTTCAAGCTGGTGGCGAGCGCCGAATAGCCGTTCCAGCGGCCGATCGAATGATCCGGCGAGCCGGCCGGCACTCTCCGTGCCGGTCCGTCGGGTCATTCGATTGTCAATAATAGCGCCGCATCCGGTGGCAACTCCCATGCAGCGACGCGGCTCGCACGCGCGTGTCGCACGAATGCTGCGACGCAGCAGTCGCCACGTGCTTCCCGTGCCCCTGGCCGATATCGCCTTTGCGGTTGCCGAATTACGTGCTCTTATGCGCCCCGCTTGAGCAAAAAATAATAAGCGAGCGGACGGAGCAACCGAGCCGCAGTCGCACAGGGGGAACGCCATGACAGGGGACCGCAAGCCGTCGGCCATTAATAATGCCGCGCCGACCAAGGCCTCACGGACAAAGCTGAACCGCCGCAAATTCCTGGTCAAAACCGGCGGCGTGCTCGCGGCCGGCGCATTCGGCGCCGTCCCGCTGCGCGGCTGGGCTGCCGACCCGATCAATATCGGCGCACTCTATCCGAGCACCGGCAGCATGGCGCAGATCGGCGTCGGCTGCGTTGCAGCAGCGAAGCTCGCGGCCGACATGGTCAACGAGGCCGGCGGCATCAAGTCGCTCGGCGGCGCCAAGCTCAACCTCATCGTCTCCGACGTGCAGAGCGACACCACGGTGACGCGCACCGAGACCGACCGCCTGATATCGGGCAACAAGCTGTCGGCAATCCATGGCTGCTACGCCAGCGCGCTGACCCTGATCGCGAGCGAGGTATGCGAGCGCGCTCACGTTCCGATCATCACCGGATCGAGCTCCGACCAGCTCAACAAGGGCCGCAGCTACACCTTCACCCCGTTCGCGCGCGCCTCGCAATTCGCCAAGGCGCAGTTGCAGATGGCCAAGCTCGTCAGCGACCAGGCCAAGGTCGCCGTGATCTTCGAGAACACCGCATTCGGCACCTCGACCTCGAACGGGCTGAAGGAGCTGGCGTCGGGCGAAGGCGTCGAGATCGTGATGTTCGAGCCCTACTCGGCAGGCTTCACCGATGCGAGCCCGCTGATCAACAAGGTCAAGGCCTCCGGCGCCAACACGCTGTTCTCGCTGTCCTACCTCAACGATCTCATCCTGATCGTGCGCACCGTGAAGCAGGTCGGGCTCAACATCGCGATCAATGGCGGCTCGGGCGGCTTCGTGATGCCGGACTTCTACAAGAATGTCGGCAAGGCCGCCGAGGGCCTGCAGGGCGTGGCGCACTGGAACCACGACGTCAACGACGATGCTCAGAAGGTCAACGCCGAGTTCAAGAAGCGGACCGGCGAGTTCGCGTTCGAATACGCCGGTGGCCTGGTCGCGCAGACCTTCATGCTGGCGGATGCGCTGGAGCGCGCCGCCTCCGCCGATCCGAAGAAGGTGCGCGAGGCGCTCTCGACGCTCGACGTCTCCTCGGGCTTTGCTGCGATGGCGCCCGGCGGCAAGGTGAAGTTCGGCCCCGACGGCAAGAACGTCTATGGCCGTCCGGTCGGCGTGCAGTGGCAGAATGCCGATCTCGCCAGCATCTTCCCCAAGGAAGACGCCCGCGCCCCGCTGATGAAGACCTGAACCGCGGTCGCATCGCATGTGGGAGACACTGGCCCAGGCTGTCATCAACGGCCTGCTCATCGGCGGCATCTACGCGCTGGTCAGCATCGGCGTCACGCTGATCTTCGGCGTGGTCAAGATCGTCAACTTCGCCCAGGGCGAGTTCGTGATGATCGGGATGTATATCTCGTTCTTCCTCGCCACCCAGTTCGGCATCGATCCGCTGGTCTCGCTCGTGGTCTCGATGCCGGTGCTGTTCCTCGCCGGCGTGCTGATCCAGCACTTCCTGATCCGCAGGGTGCTCGGGCCGAACGACATGCCGCAGATCTTCCTCACCTTCGCTCTGTCGCTATTGCTGCTCAATCTGTCGCTGATGCTGTTCAGCGCCAATTACCGCACCGTCCACACCTCCTATTCGGATGAAGCGTGGCACATCGGCGGGCTGTACATTCCGGTGGCGAAGCTGATCGCCTTTGCGGTCGCGATGGCGCTCAGCGGGCTGCTCTGGGTGTTCCTGCACACTACTGATCTCGGCCGCGCGATGCGCGCGGCATCGCAGAACCGCGACGTCGCGATGCTGATGGGGATCAATCCGAACCGCGTGTTCGCGGTCGCGTTCGGCACCGCGCTGGCGCTGGCCGGCGCCGCCGGCTCGCTCCTGATGCCGTTCTATTCGGCCTATCCGTTCGTCGGCCAGGTGTTCGTGCTGATGGCATTCGTCGCGGTCGTGATGGGCACGCTCGGCAATGTGATGGGCGCGCTGGTCGCGAGCCTGATGATGGGCGTGGCGGAATCGCTCGGCATCCAATTCGTCGGCGCGGATTCCGGACTGATCGTGGTGTTTGCGCTGCTGCTGCTGACGCTCGCCTTCAGGCCGAGCGGGCTCGGCGCCAAAAGGGGCCGCTGATGCAGACCTCAGGCAGCAACGTGAAATGGCTGTGGCTTGCGATCGGGGCCGTCGTCATGCTCGCTTTGCCCCAGCTCGTCACCTCGTCGTTCGCGATCGACATCTTCATCCGCATCCTGCTGTTCTCCTTCATCGGCGTCGCCTGGAACCTGATGGGCGGCTACGCCAAGCAGCTCTCGCTCGGGCACGCCGCCTATTTCGGGCTCGGCGCCTACACCTCGACCATCATGCAGGTGAACTACGGCATCTCGCCCTGGATCGGGATGCTCGCGGGCGGCGTGGTCGCGATGCTGGCGAGCCTGCCGATCGGCTGGCTGTGCTTCCGCCTGCGCGGCCCCTATTTCACCATCGCCACCATCGCGACCGCCCAGGTCCTGATGCTGATCTTCCTCAAATTCCGGGACTTCGCCTGGGGCGCCGAGGGCACCACGATCCCGAACCTCGGCAGCGCGCCGCTGATGATGCAGTTCGAGGAGAAGTCGTCGTATTACTACGTCGTGCTCGGCCTGCTCGTCGTTGGCCTGTGGATCACCCACCGAATCGAGAAATCCTGGATCGGCTACTACCTCGTTGCGATCGGCGAGGATGAGGATGCGGCTGAGGCGATCGGGGTCAACGCGCCGAAGGTCAAGCGCGACATCTACATGATCAGCGCGTTCCTGACCGCGCTCGCCGGCACCTTCTACACCCAGTACATCTACTTCATCGATCCCGCGACCGCGTTCAGCTTCAGCGTCTCGATCGAGGCCGCGCTGGTCTCGATCGTCGGCGGCATCGGCACATTGTGGGGTCCGGTGATCGGCACCGTGCTGCTGGAGACCACCTCCGCGCTGCTGCAAAGCTGGCTCGGCAGTTCGGTCGGCGGCATCCAGCTCACGGTCTACAGCCTGATCCTGATGGCCGTGATCCTGTGGCGGCCGACCGGGTTGATCGGCTTTGCGACCGACGTCTATCACCGCTATGTCCGGCGCAAGCCGGCGCGCGCCTGAGGTCACGGCGATGGCAGAAGCACTGGTCATCAAGGGTCTCAGCAAGCGCTTCGGCGGCCTGCGCGCGGTGCAGGACGTCAGCTTCACGGTGCAGGAGAACGAGACGGTCGCGCTGATCGGGCCGAACGGCGCCGGCAAGACCACGAGCTTTCATTTGATCACGGGATTTCATCGCCCGGATTCCGGCTCGGTGCTCGCCTTCGGTCACGAGGTCGTGGGCCTCAGGCCACACGACGTCTGCGCGCTCGGCATGGCCCGCACCTTCCAGGTCGCAAAACCGTTCGGCGCGATGACGGTGCTCGCTAATGTGATGACCGGCGCCTTCCTGCGCGACCGCCATGTCGCGGCCGCCCGCGACAAGGCGCTTGAAGCAATCGAATTCGTCGGCCTCGGCGCCAGGGAGCAGACGCCGGCCAAGGACCTCACCACCATCGACCAGCGCCGGCTCGAGATGGCCCGCGCGCTGGCGACCCAGCCACGGATCCTGCTGCTCGACGAGGTGATGGCCGGCCTCAACCCGGCCGAGATCGACCAGGCGGTGGCGCTGGTGAAGAAGCTCTCAGCGCGCGGCCTCACAATCGTGATCGTCGAGCATGTGATGCGCGCGATCATGGCTGTCGCGCGCCACATCGTGGTGCTCGACCACGGCCAGAAGATCGCCGAGGGTGCACCGAAGGAGATCGTGGAGAATCCGGAAGTGATCCGCGCCTATCTCGGCTCCTACGTGCATCCGCCGGCGCCAGGAGACGCCCATGCTTGAGCTCTCCCGCGTCAGCGCCAGCTACGGCTCGGTCCCCGCCATCACCGACGTCAGTATCTCCATTGGCGAGGGCGAGGCCGTCGGCCTGCTGGGGGCCAACGGTGCCGGCAAGAGCACGACGCTGCGCGCCGTCTCCGGCCTCGTCAAATTGTTCGGCGGCAAGGTGACGTTCGACGACGTCGACCTCGCCACGCTGCCGCCCTACCGGATCCCCGAGCTCGGCATCGCGCATGTCCCGGAAGGCCGTCAGGTCTTTCCCGAAATGACGGTGCAGGAGAATCTCGAGATCGGCGCCTATACGCCGAAGGCCAAGGCGGATCGCGCGCGCACGATGGAGCTCGTCTACAGCATCTTCCCACGACTCGCCGACCGCAGGAAGCAGCTCGCCGGCACCATGAGCGGCGGCGAGCAGCAGATGGTCGCGGTCGGCCGCGGCCTGATGCTGAAGCCCCGCCTGTTGATGCTGGACGAGCCGTCGCTGGGCCTCGCCCCCGTGATGACCGACGTCACCTTCGAGAAGATCGGCGAGATCCACAAGATGGGCACCGCGATCCTCCTGGTCGAGCAGAATGTCAGCCGCGCGCTGTCGCTGGTGCAGCGCGCCTATGTGCTGGAAAGCGGCAACGTGATCATGCAGGGCTCGAGCGCCGAGCTCGCGGGCAACAAACAGGTGCAGGCTGCGTATCTCGGGATTTGAACGGTCACATATCGCCCCGTCATCCTTGTAAGTCAGGACGCGCCGGATCGGATAGAGTGTCCGGTGCGGTAACGGACGGGAGACCGCTTCATCCCA
Source organism: Bradyrhizobium sp. (assembly GCA_036383375.1). Taxonomy (GTDB): domain Bacteria; phylum Pseudomonadota; class Alphaproteobacteria; order Rhizobiales; family Xanthobacteraceae; genus Bradyrhizobium. The sequence goes on from DASVOL010000587.1 coordinate 24,379, forward strand.
GGGCTTGGAAGCCCGGTCCTCAGCGCGGCGCCCCGTCCGTTGTTCCATTGAACCCGAACA
>DASVOL010000588.1:0-2138 GCA_036383375.1 Bradyrhizobium sp.
ACGCCGATGCTGACCGTGATCCGCGACCATCCGAAGGAGATCCTGCTGTCCGCCCTTGCGCGGATGTCCGAGCAGGCGCCGTTCTACATCTTCACCGCCTTCGTGTTCTCCTACGGCATCGGCACGCTGCACATGTCGCGGGATATGTTGTTGACGGCGGTGCTGTCAGCTTCGGTGGTCTCGTTCGTCTCGATCCCGGTGTTCGGGCATCTGTCCGATCAGATCGGCCGCAAGAACATGTACATGATCGGTGCGTTGGTGACCGGCATCTTCGGCTTCATCTACTTCGCGATGCTCAATACCGGATCGGCGTCGATCATCTTCCTCGCGATCATTCTCTCGCTGATTCCGCACGACATGCAGTACGGGCCGCAGGCCGCGCTGATCGCCGAAAGCTTCACCGGACGCCTGCGCTACAGCGGCGCCTCGCTCGGCTACCAGCTGGCATCGGTGATCGCCGGCGGTCCGGCGCCGCTGATCGCAGCCTGGCTGTTCGGCACCTATCATTCGTCGACGGCAATCGCGATCTACATTGCGCTCTGCGCCGTCATCACGCTGGTCGCAACTGCGCTGATGACCGACTACACCGGTAAGGACATCAATGCCGCGGCCGCGCATCAGCAGCGGTGAGTTGAACACAGCATGGGAGAAGCAGATGGTGAAATGGCGAAAGGAATCGGCGCTTGATCTCTATAACCTCGTCGCAGCGATCTTCCTGCTCGCCGCGCCGTTGCTGTTCGCGCACGCCAACCCGACGGCTGCGATCGATTTGAGGTTCAGCGGTGCCGCGATCGCGATCATGTCGCTGGCGGCGATCGTCGCGTTCTCGATCTGGGAGGAATGGATCAATCTGTTCGTCGGATGCTGGCTGATCGCCTCGCCTTGGCTGCTCGGCTTCACGCACACCCGCGCGATGCATTTTGCCATCGCGGCGGGTGCGGTGGTCGCATTCATGGCACTACTCGAGCTGTGGCTCGAGTATGAAAAGACGTATCTCGACCCGGCCGCGTCGCACGCCGCCGCAAAGCACTAGAAGTTAGCAGCCGCGGCAAATGCCCTTGATCTTGCGGTCGACGATCGCGTCTTCCTGATCGATGATCTGCTGCGATGACACCGCCGCTGCCGGAATGTCGGCGGCGCGCGGCTGGCGATGACCGACCGGCGCCAACCATGGTCGCGTCGCGGTTTCATTTGATGCAAATGCACTGGGCTCCTGCGCCGCCGGCTGCGCGAAGCAAGAGGTCGCCATGGTCGCGGACAGGATTGCAGCCAAGCCAAGTTGTCCGCCAAGTCGTCGAAGATCGCTCATGAGAATCTCCATGCCGTCATCGCCGCGTTGGTGCGCGGCCTTGACGAAATGGAGTGCCTCTCGCGTTCCCGTATTCCCCGGTCCGTCTGATGTGATCGGGCGCTCGCGGTTCGGTGATCGCGCGTGATGAAATAATTTTTCGGCATCCACAGTCATTGGTCACAGGAGCCGAGCTTGTCGGCTTCATCCACGTGCGGAGAAACCCGATGACCAAATTGACCTTCGTGACGCTTGCCCTGGTTGCGGCAGCTGCGTATTCGGCTCAGGCGTCCGCCGCCAGCAACAATGCTGCGGTGCGGCGCGCCCATGCTTCGATGACGACAACGACGACGACACCGGTCAGCAGCAAGACCACCGATTGCGTGCGCGCGCCGAACGTCGGATCGTTCGCAACCGCGCCCTTCACCGAGCCGCCCTGCATGCCCGGCACGATGCGCTGACCACACGCAGCGGAAAGCCCCGGACCTCTGGTCCGGGGTTTCTCGGGCGATGCGATGTCGCCGGAAGCGGCCGCGGAATGGGCGTGACCCACATCACAGCCGGGCCAGTGCGATCGTGCGAAGCGTGCGGCGTCGGAGCTGGCGCATGGTGCCCCGGCCCGAGTTCAAGGAGACGTCGCATGACACGCAATTCGCTTCTTGCTTTCGCTGCCGTTGTCGCGTTCGGCGTTGCCGCGCTGGGCTCTGCGCAGGCCGGCGGACTTCACATGGCGCCGCCGAAGAATGTCGGCGCGAAACTGCCCCCGGGCGGTTCGGGCGGCCCGCATCGCCAGCCGGTCGATCCGCCGCCCTATCTCGGAACTGATTACAGTGGTGACAGTGCGGGCGGC
>DASVOL010000589.1:0-1518 GCA_036383375.1 Bradyrhizobium sp.
TGAACCGCACGCTGGATCGCGTCGAGGGACCGGTGGTGCTGGCCGGCCACGCTTATGCCGGCGCCGTGATCGCCGAGACCCGCTCGCCGCGCGTCAAGGCACTGGTCTATGTCGCGGCGCTGGCGCCGGACGAGGGCGAGACGGTGGCTGACGTGTTCTATCGCGCACCGCCGCATCCGTTCGCGCCGAAACTCGCGCCCGATGCCAACGGCCTGATCTGGTTGCCTGAGTCCGCTTTCGCGTCGGCCTTCGCGCAGGGCGCGCGGGCCGAGGACCTCGCGGTGCTCGCCGCCGTGCAACGGCCCATCTCCCCCGCCTGCATCACCGTGCCGGTCGGCCGCCCGCTCTGGAAGGACGTCCCGAGCTGGTTCCTGGTCGCCGAGGACGACCGGATGATCGCGCCTGAGACCCAGCGCAGCATGGCGGCGCGGATGAAGGCTGCCGTGCGCTCACATGCCGTCGATCACACCCCGATCGTGACGGCGCCCGCGCACGTCACCGACATCATCCGGGAAGCGGTCAGCGCGGTTGCCACGCAGATCAAGTCCTGACCTCCGAAACCACACCAGCACATCACGATCACAGGAGTGACAGATGTCCGAGATCAAGTATCGCACGGCCGATGTCGACGGCTTCAACGTGTTCTATCGCGAGGCCGGCTCGCCCGGCGCGCCAAAACTGCTCCTGCTGCACGGCTTCCCGAGCGCGGGACACATGTTCCGCGATCTGATTCCGCAGCTTGCAGACAAATTCCACATCGTGGCGCCGGACCTGCCGGGCTTCGGCCAGTCCGACATGCCACCGCGCGACACATTCAGCTACACCTTCGACAACATCGCCGGCGTGATCGACCGCTTCACCGAGGTGATCGGTTTCGATCGCTACGCGCTCTATGTGTTCGACTACGGCGCGCCGACCGGCTTCCGCCTCGCGGTCAAGCATCCGGAGCGGATCACCGCCATCATCTCGCAAAACGGCAACGCCTATGAGGAAGGCCTCAGCGACGGCTGGACGCCGATCAAGGCCTATTGGCAGAACCCGTCGACGGCGAACCGCGACGCGCTGCGCGCCTTCCTGACGCCGGAGACCACGCGCTGGCAGTACACCCACGGCACGCCGGATCCGCAAGCGGTCTCGCCCGACGGACAGAACCTCGACAATTACTACATGGCGCGGCCCGGTGCGCATGACGTGCAGCTCGATCTATTCGGCGACTACAAGAGCAATGTCGCGCTCTACCCGGCCTTCCAGACCTACTTCCGCACCCATCAGCCGCCGTTCCTCGCGGTGTGGGGCAGGAACGATCCGTTCTTCCTGCCGCCGGGCGCCGAGGCGTTCAAGCGCGACAATACGAACGCGGTGGTGCGCTTCCTCGATACCGGCCACTTCGCGCTGGAAACCCATGCCGCCGAGATCGCGCAAGCCATCCGCGAGTTCCTGAACCGCTGACGTCCCTGCTTGGCGCTTGACGGCAGGGATTCAGTACGGAAGCTGCACCTGATCGATCAACATCCAGGC
>DASVOL010000590.1:0-1538 GCA_036383375.1 Bradyrhizobium sp.
CGAGGCCGTGGTGAAGGCGCAGATCGCCCAGGTCCAGGCCGACAAGAAAATGTCGGCCAAGGACAAGAAGGACGCGCTTGCCGATCTCAACGAAGCCCTGAAGTCGCCGCCGCCCGCGGTCGAGAACAAGGGCAATATCGATCTCGTGACCAAGAGCTACGACAAGCTGATGGAAGAATTCGGCGGCAGCGACGACAACTGAGTCGCCGCACGAATCAGGCGAGATCCGAATCAACAACGAGGCCCCGGAGAATTTCTCCGGGGCTTTTTTGTGCCTGATCTCGTGCCGGCTCAGGTGCGCGTGCGCATCCGCATCATGAAGCTGTCGAACGACAGTTCGGCGACCTGCATCCAGGCCAGCGATTCGTTGCGATAGGCGGACAGGCTCGCATACATTTTGCCGAAATGAGGATTGCTCTTGGCGAGATCGGCATAGATCTCGTTGGCCGCGCCATAACAGGCTTCCAGCACTTCCTGCGGGAACGGCCGCAGCTGCGCGCCGGCCACGATCAGGCGTTTCAGCGCCGGTGGATTGACCGCATCATATTTTCCGGTGACCCAGGTGAAGGTGTCTTCGGACGCGGCCTGGATCGCGGCCTGATAATGCTTCGGCAGCGCGTTCCACTTGTCCTTGTTCATCACATTGTGGCCCTGGCCGGTGCCCTCCCACCAGCCGGGGTAGTAGTAGAATTTCGCGACCTTGACGAAGCCGAGCTTCTCATCGTCATAGGGTCCGACCCATTCGGCGGCGTCGATGGTGCCTTTCTCCAGCGCCGGATAGATGTCGCCGCCGGCGATCTGCTGCGGCACGCCGCCGACCTTGGCGATGATGGTGCCGGCGAAGCCGCCGACGCGGAATTTGAGCCCCTGCAAATCCGCCATCGACTTGATCTCCTTCCGGAACCAGCCGCCCATCTGGGCGCCGGTCGAGCCGGTCGGAATGCCGACGCAATTGTATTCGCTGAGCAGATTGTTGATCAGCTCGCTGCCGCCACCCCATTGCAGCCAGGAAATGTGCTGGCGCGTGTTGAGGCCGAACGGCAGCGAGGTGCCGAAGGTGAACGCGGGGTTCTTGCCCCAGTAGTAATACAGCGCGGTGTTGCCCATCTCGACCGTGCCGTTGGAGACGGCGTCCAGCACCTGCAGGCCCGGCACGATCTCGCCGGCGGCGAAGGACTGGATCTGGAAACGGTTGTCGGTGATTTCGGCGACGCGCTTGCAGAAGAATTCACAGCCGCCATAGAGCGTATCGAGCGCCTTCGGCCAGCTTGCCGCGAGCCGCCACCTGACCTCCGGCATCGATTGCGCGACCGCGGGCGCAGCCACCGCCGTCGCAGCCAGCCCGACGCCGCCTGCCCTCAAGAAATCACGACGCTTCATGCGTATCCCTCCTGTGTGCCGATGCCTCGACAAGGGGAACGATCTTGATGCCGTCTTTCTTCGCCGATCGATCGACGTTGCTGTGGTGATGTGTCCGGTGGCCCTCGACGGGCTCTTGTGTGGAAATCCGAGCCTTCGGTTCCGCAGGTCAGGATGAT
>DASVOL010000591.1:0-14015 GCA_036383375.1 Bradyrhizobium sp.
GGCAACAGTCCGTATGGCGTCGGACTCTACGGCGTGCCGCCTTACAAGGGCCTGATGCCGGCCGGCTTCACCGGAACGGTCGACGGCAATCTGCATTACGATCCGACCTGGGCACTCGAGATCGATTACGGCAGCGCGCTCGACTTTCTGCCGGAAAGCCTGCGCTACTTCTCCCTGAGCGGACATGTCGGCATCTACGGACCAAAGGGGAACGGCGCCTATGGTGGCTATACGCTTCCGTCGAGCTGGAACACCAGGACCGAGATCAATGCCGAGCCGGTCCGGCTGAGCTTTGACGCCAGCAAGGCGCTGTGGGGCGAGAAATACGCGCATTTCGTGGAGGCCTTCGTGGCGTACCGCTACTGGCACAACAAGTTCGGCCTGGACGGGGGCAACGCCGCCAACGGCATCTGCTTCTTTGCCAACGGTACCAGCAACAAGAGCTGCACCGAACAGACGGTCTACACCGGGGTGACGATGAAGTTCTGAGAAGGTCTATGGCGACCACGGTGGACCGACGATGAAGCTGACGTCGTCGGTCCAAAGCGCCTTGTTGTCCCAGGGATTGGTGCCGTCCCCGTCACCTGCGACATAGACCTTGCCGGTGTAGTGGCGGATGTACTTCGTTGGATAGTTCAGTGCGTGGAATGAATTCCCCTTTCCGTTCTTGCCCGGCTGCGCGCAGAACGTTGCGTCGGACCGATTGAGCGCCGTGCCGTCGAACGGCTGTAGATGCAGCGCAGAATTCTGATGCCGCAGGAAATCGCCCGGACTGCTCTTCGACTCGAAGGAGACGCACGAGCTTCCGGTTAGGCCGCGCCGGACAATCCATGTCGCGTCGCGCCGGTCCTGCGCGGCGCTGCCCGATGTGATCGGTGCGATAACCGCGGCGCCGTTCCGGTTGCGGACATAGTCCCCGGTGCAGCATGCTGTGGTCGCCCGCAGCGAGATTTCCGATCCCGGCGCTAGCGTTCCGGACAGACCCGTGGGCGCGCCATAGCCCGCCGCGACGATGTTGGACTGGACCGCGCTGTCGGCGCCGTCGGTTGGAAAGCCCGATGTCATCACGCCTTCGAAGAAGGAGCCCGCGGAGGCGTGGCTGTTATCGCCTCCAATGCCGAGGATGATCGCGCCTTCCTGGCGCATGGGCGCATAGCCGCTCGGCAGGGCGCCGGAATAGATCGTTGTCAGCCCGCCCGATTGGGCGTCGCCCCACTTCAGCGCAAATCGCGTCTGGCCATTGTTCTTCAACCAGGCCGAGATGAACGGACGCGGTCCGCCGCTGACCATCGCGGCAGGATTACAGCTTCGCTTGTCCCAATGGAAGATCCCGTTCTCCAGGTCCGCGTGCACTCCGGGTCTTGTTTCGCCTCGGCAGTTCGGCCATTCCAGATCGCGACTGACGTTGAGCGCATCCATGTGGCCGGCGCCGGTGTCGGTGCTGCTCGTCTCGGCGTTGCCATAGTCGAAACAGCAGCCCGAATTGAAATGGGTGGCGGAGGAAACCATGTACATTCCCTCCGGCTCGCCCTTGACCGCAACGCCCGTCGTCCTGGTGTTGTGATAACCCATTCCGGGTGAAATCGAGACGCCATAGACCTGATGACCGCCGGCTGTGACCGGTAGCGCGTCTGCCGCGGCGCCAAGGTCGGATCCGCCGGGACCGGGTCCCTTGTAATGTCCGCCGGCGGCGATGACGAGGTCGTTGTGCCGGGGCGACTGATCGTAGATCTTGGTGATGATGCAGGTGGTGTTGGCGCAGAAGGTATCCTGCGTAGCAGCGTTCGCGTAGCCGTCCGCAAGCAGGCCGATGTTCTCGGCGGTGTCGTCCGACGCTCGCTTCACCTGATAGAGCGCGCCGGCATATTTGGCGTAGAGCGATCTCACCGTGCTGTGCGCGGCGACGCATGGCGTATGCGCCGCGGCGTAGATGTCGCAGGGCCTCTGCTTGATCGTCTCGCTGTGCGCGTCGCGAAGACCGGTCAGTCCAACTGCCATCAAACCGAAGATCACCGCCAACGCGTCGCGGACTCGCTTCGGCCTCAAGGAGGATGGCAATACGCTCATGACGCTATGATCCTCTCGTCACCGCGACAACGTAGCCGCGGAGATCGCGAAGGCGCATGACAATTCGGTGACAGCGCTGCGGCCGGGTTGCCGGCTGCTACGGCTTGGGGCTGCGTTGTGCTTCGAGCTGAACGGAGCTTTCGACCGGCTCGTAAGTCTCGGTCACGCAATTGTCGTCAGCCTCCACCTGCCGGCGATCGAAGATCGCGCCATCATGGATGAAGACGCGATAGGTCTGCGTCCCGAGCGGCTTGCCGATCACCGAGGTCAGCTCGGCGCGCACGCAGGCGGTCCAGCCGGTGCCGCGCGGGTCGTGCAGCGGGGCGGAGACCCGCACATGGGCCGGCTGCGAGCCGGCGGTGAACACCGAATCCAGCTTGCCGGCCACCAGCTGTTTGACATCCGGAGGTGTCTCGAGTGGCGCCGGCTCGGTGGTCTTGACCTTCAACATGTCGGGCCATACCGCGTGGCTGTCCGCCAGCCCGCAGCCGCTCAACATCAAGGCGGCGCCGGCCAGCAGCGCCGCCACTTGTACCTGTCCCTGTCCCATTCAGCTGATTTAATGTGCCGCCGCCAACATTGCGCCCCCCTGATGGGGCTGAATTCGCATCGCGCGGCGCTTTGTCGATCAACAAATGTCGAGCGACAAGATATGTTTGGGGTAGAGATGTTGCCGGATGTTTCCACGGCTGCGGGGGAGAGAGACTGACATGAAAAGCTTCACGGTTGCCGCCGTCATTCTGGCGCTGATCGCGACACCGACTTTGGCCCAGGGCCGGCGGGGCGGCGGGGGCGACGACAGGAAGACGGAGAAGAAGCCTCAGATCGACGAGAAGGCGTACAAGGCCGCGCTCGATCGTATCCCCGAGCCCAAGGAGAAATACGATCCCTGGGGCGTCACCAAGCCGGCCGCGGATCCAGCGAGGAAGCCGAAATAGCCGGGGCCGATCTGATCCCTGCGACAATTCGGGCTCGAGAACCGGCGCCGGCGGCAGCAGATTGCCGCACGCTGTGAACCTACACCTGACGGTCTCCGACCCATCTGCGATGCCATTGTCGGAGGCCGCCATGCTTCGCCGTTCCCTCCTCAGCCTGATCGTTCCGGCTGCGATCCTGTTCGGTGCCGTGCCGGCACTGGCGGAAAGCCGTCTGGCGCTGGTGATCGGGCAGTCCGCCTACAAGTCGGTGCCGGCGCTGCCCAATCCGGCCAACGACGCCAGGGCGATGTCACAAATGCTGACCGATGCCGGCTTTGCGGTGACGACGGCATCGGACCTGTCCCAGGATGAGATGCGCGCCAGGATCAGCGACTTCGCCGGCCAGGTGGCGGCGAAGGGCGCCGACACTGTGGCGCTGGTGTTCTATGCCGGGCATGGTCTGCAGATCGATGGCGAGAACTATCTGGTGCCGGTCGATGTCGACCCGAAGCGCGAGGCCGATATCCCCATCCAGGCGGTTCGCCTCAACGACATCCTGAACACGCTGACCTCGGTGCCGAGCCGAATGCGCATCGTGCTGCTCGATGCCTGCCGCAACAATCCCTTCCCGGACCTCAGCAAGACGGCCGGGCATGGCCTTGCCATCGTCGATGCCAAGATCGGCGCGCCCGGCACCTTCGTTTCGTTCTCGACATCACCGGGCGCCGAGGCCGAGGACGGCAGCGGCGCCAACAGCCCTTATACAACCGCACTGTTGGCTTCGGCGAAGGAGCCGGGGATTCCGATCGAGGACACCTTCAAGCGCGTTCGTCTTGCGGTGAACAAGGCGACCGACGGCCGCCAGACGCCGTGGGACTCCTCATCACTCACCGATGACTTCCGCTTCATGGCGGGTACGTCAGCGTCGCCCGTGGCCACGCCGACGCCGGCTGCTCCCAAGCGCACTGTCGACGAATGGAAGCGTGAGTTGCAGGGCAAGCCGATCGAAGCGGCAAATGAACTGATTGTGGTCGACGGCACCGATGAAGCTTATGAAGCCTTCGCCGCGATCTTCGCCGGCACGCCGCGCGGCTTGCAGGCGCGCGACTGGCTCGACCGGCATCGCCGCATGGTGGCCTGGAACGACGCCATTCTCGCCAACACGGCGGCGGCCTATCGCAGCTTCCTCGTGCTGTACCCCGACAGCGATCTCACGGCGACCGCGCGCAAGATGATCGAACGGTTGCGCTACCGTCCCGATCTGACACCGGCCGCGGCGCTCAGTGTGCCTGCGACCAACGTCGCGCTGGCGGCGCCGACCTGTCCCTGCAACGCCGCGCCGCCGCAGGAGCAGCAGAAGGCGGCAATCGCGCCAGCGAAGAAACGGGCCGATCCCGATCCGCCGCGGCGTGCCGGCAAGCGCCCGCCGCGCGTCGTGGTCGAGGACGATGTCGTGGTGGTGCGTCGGCCGCCTCCGGCCGTGGTCTACGAGCCGGTCGGACCGCCGATCGGAATCGGGATTGGCATCGGCGGCGGTTATCGCGGCCATTATGGCGGCGGTTATCGTAGGGGTGGATACTGACGCGGCAATCGCGTAAAGGCTTTCCCGCATGAGATGCGGCGTCTGATGATCGCATCTTGCGGGAGGATGCAATGCGGTCGCTGTTTCGCCTGCTTGCCGCGCTGGTGTTGTGTGTACAGCCAGCGCTCGCCTGGGAGTATTGGGGCGGCGATCGCGGAGGCACACGCTTCTCGCCGCTGACACAGATCACGACAGACAATGTCCGCACGCTGGTGCGCGGCTGGGAATTCCGCACCGGCGATCTCGACGCGCGTCCGCCCGAGGTCATGAAGCGCACCAAGTTCGAGGTGACGCCGCTGTTCGTCGAGGACAGCCTGATCTTCTGCACGCCGTTCAACGAGGTGATCGCGCTCGATCCCGGCAGCGGTGCGCAGAAATGGCGGTTCGATCCGAAGATCAGCATGGCGCAGCGGCCGGCCAATCGGTTTGTCTGCCGCGGCGTCGCGTACTGGACCGATGATCGCGCGGCGGATGGCGCGGCCTGCAAGTCGCGCATCTTCACCGGCACCAACGACACGCGCCTGATCGCGCTCGATGCCAGGACCGGCAAACCCTGCGCTGATTTCGGCAACAATGGCGAGATCAAGATCGACGCCGGCATGAAGCTGGAATGGCCCGGCGAGTTTCAGATCACGTCGGCGCCGGTGACCGGACGCGGCGTGGTCGTGGTCGGGTCCGCGATCGGCGACAACCGCCGGGTCGATGCGCCGGTCGGCGCGGTGCGCGCCTTCGATGCGCGGACCGGCCAGCCGCGCTGGACCTTCGATCCGCTGGTGCATGCCGGCGTCGAGGCCGGCCACAGCAATGTCTGGGCGCCGATGTCGGTCGACGAGGAGCGCGGCCTGGTGTTCCTGCCCACGACATCGCCCAGCCCCGACTTCTGGGGCGGCAAGCGTCCGGGCAATGACGAGCACGCCAATTCCGTCGTCGCGCTGCGCATCGAGAGCGGTGAGATCGCTTGGGCATTCCAGACCGTGCATCATGACGTCTGGGACTATGACCTGCCGGCACAGCCGACATTGGCGCGGATCGACACCGGCAACGGCATGCGGGACGTCGTGATCCAGCCGACCAAGCAGGGCTTCGTGTTCGTGCTCGATCGCGACACCGGCAAGCCGGTGTGGCCGGTCGAGGAACGCGCGGTGCCGCAGAACGGCGCCGAGGGCGAGACACTGTCGCCGACGCAGCCGTTCCCGACCCATGTGCCGCCGCTGCTGACGCAGCGGATGACGGCCGATGATGTCGGTGGCCTGCTGCCGGGCATCGGGAGCGCGGCGTGCGACAAGCTGCTCGCGCAATCGCGCAATGAGGGGCTCTACACGCCGCCATCGACGCAGGGCACGATCATCTATCCGATGACCGGCGGCGGTGTGAACTGGGGCAGCGCGGCCTTTGATCCCGTCAACCAGATCCTGTTCGCCAATGTCAGTCACGCGGCGCATGTCATCACGTTGATTCCGCGCGACCAGGCCAAGGGCTTCAATCCGCCGCCCGGCCACGATTTCGGCCAGCAGCAGGGCGCGCCGTTTGCGATGTCGCGGGCGCTGGCGAGTACCGAGGTCGGGTCGCCGTGCAACAAGCCGCCGTGGGGCGAGACGGTGGCGGTCGATCTCAAGGCCGGCAAGATCCTCTGGCACTCGTCGGTCGGCACCAGCGAGGATCTCGCGCCGCTCGGCATCGCGCTCAATACCGGCACGCCGCTGCTGAGTGGCGTCGCGATCACCGCGGGCGGATTGGTGTTCACCGGTGCGATGGACGCCTATCTGCGCGCATTCGACGTCAAGTCGGGCCGGCAATTGTGGCTCGGCCGGCTTCCGGTGCCGGGCGTTGCCAATCCGATGACCTATCTCTGGAAGGGCGAGCAGTATGTCGTGATCGGCGCCGGCGGCCATTCCGAGGGCGGCACCTCGATCGGCGACAGCGTGGTGGCATTTCGCCTGCCGCGCCAGGGCGAGGGCGTTTCACTTCTGACAGGCCTGATCGACAGGCCCGGCGGGCGGTTCACCGCCAAGGCTGTGGCCGCCGGACTCGTGCTCGTGGCCCTCATTGCGCTGTTGTGGCGCTGGCGGCGCAGCCGTCGCTCGCGCCCCGCTTAGGCGCTCCCTGCTTCAGGTGCGCGCCACCAAAAATATCGAAAACAACCCCATGCAAAGTAGCCGGCGGCTGCCGGCGTTCGAAAAGCAACTTGACACGTCGGGCAACTCAGGGGTATTTTTCTAATATTCCGAAATTGTGTGCAAGCGCCGCCTCGTTGCGCTAAGGCGCGAAGAATTCAGATTCTTCGCCGCCTCTGACTGGTCCGGTATTGTGTGCCGTCCGGACTTCTCATCAACGATCCTCGACCGCCGCATTTGACCGATTGCGGACATCTACGGACTTTTAACCGGGCTACGATCTCTGTCCCGAATTCCGGGACGTTCAGGTTCGAACTTTGGAGGATTCCCGGGACTTCGACCCCATGACAACTTTCGATTTGGACGTGATGATCTCTCCATTGGTCGCGGCTTAAAGGCTGCCAGAGGAGGCCATCCGTGAATTATCTCGCCCGTTCTTCAATCGCGACTTGCCTCATCGCGGCCGTTTGGACGATTGCCGCCACGACCATTGGCGCGGCAGAGTCCGAGGACTTTCCCCACCACACGATCAAGATCGTCGTACCCGTGCCGCCAGGACCGTTGCTGGATGTCGTCCCCCGGATCATCGCCGAGAAGCTATCAGCGAAATGGGGCGTCGCCGTCATCATCGAGAACCGACCGGGGGCTGCGCAGAACCTCGGTGCTGAGGCCGTGGCCAGGTCAGATCCTGACGGGTACATGCTGCTGGCTTCGCCCCCGGGGCCGCTCGTTGTCAGCGGTCATCTGCGCAGCAAGCTGAACTTTGATCCGGACGCTTTCGTGCCGGTGAGCCTGATGGTCAAGCTTCCGACGGTTCTCGTCATCAATCCCAAGGTGCCGGCCTCAAATCTCCAGGAGTTGCTTGCCTACGCCAAGGCCAATCCGGGCAAACTTACATTCGGATCGCCGGGAACGGGCAGCACACCGCACCTCGCCACCGAGCAGTTGATGAAGGCTGCCGGCATTCGCTTGGTCCATGTGCCCTATCAAGGTATGGCGCCCGCGATGAATGATCTGATCGGCGGTCATATCGACATGATGATCGACCTTTACGGCAACGTCGCGGGCAATATCAAGGAGGGCAAGCTCAGGCTTCTCGCCGTGACGACGTCAGCGCGACTGCAACAGGAACCTGCCGTTCCGACGATCTCCGAGGTCGTGCCGGGATTCGCTCATGAGGAATGGTTTGCGATCGTCGCTCCGCCAAAAACGCCTGACGCCATTGCCGCAAAGCTTTCTGCCGCCGTCGCGGAAGTCCTGGCGCTCCCTGACGTGGCCGGACGTCTGCGCGATCTTGCAGCGGTCCCGGTGGGTAGTACGCCGGATGAAGCCGCCGCCTTTATCAAGGCCGAAAGCGACCGTTGGCGAGACCTGATCGATACCACCGGTCTCAAGATCAACTGAGTCTGCGTTCTACCAGATGAGCAAACCCCGCGCCTTGATCATCGGCGGCTCGCTTAGTGGACTGCTTACGGCAAACCTGCTGCGAGCCATCGGGTGGCATGTCGATATTTTCGAACGCGCGCGGGGCGACCTCTCCGGTCGGGGAGCTGGACTTGGCGCGCAGGCCGACCTGTTCATGGTCATGCGACAGATTGGGATCCGTATCGACAGGTCGATGTGGACGGAGGTGTGCTCGCACGTCTGCCTTGCTCGAAGCGGTGAATCGATTTGCCAAGTACCGGTGCAAGAAGTAACGACGGCATGGGACAGGATTTACCAGTCTCTCAGGGAAGCCTTCTCAACCGGACCCTACCATGGAGGAATGACGCTCATTCGCAGCGAGCAGAACGAGCGCGGTGTCGTTGCCTTATTCGAAGATGGAGCGCGCGTCGAAGCCGATCTGCTGATTGGCGCGGACGGCATACGTTCAACCGTGCGCCGGCAGTACGCGCCGGACATCGCTCCACGCTATGTCGGCTATGTCGCATGGCGCGGCATCGTCGAGGAAAAATGCATCTCGCCGCGATGGCGCGCCAGCACCCTCCAGGACATGGTCTTCTGCCTGCCGAACGGTGAACTCGCGTTTTCCATCCCGATCGCCGATCGTCATGGGGGCGGTGGCCGCAGATGCATGTTTGTCTGGTTTCGTCCGGCTGACTTCGATTCCACGCTGCGGGAGTGGTGCACCGATGCGACGGGATATTGTCACGGAGATTCGATACCGCCCCCTCTAATCCGAAAGGAAGTCATCGCCGAACTTAAGCTGGCAGCTCGCGCATTGCTGGCTCCTCAGCTCGCCGAGTTGGTCGCCAGCACACAACAACCGATTCTGTCCGCAATCTTTGATCTCGAAACGACGCGCATGACGTTCGGTCGTGTCGCTCTGGTTGGCGATGCGGCTTTCGTGGCGCGACCGCATGTCGGCACCAGCGTCACCAAGGCCGCACAGGACGCTTGGGCGCTGACCGATGAGCTTGCCAAAGGAGATATAGCCGGTGCGTTGGCCGTCTACGAGCGCCGTCGAATGCAGGCGGGCAGGGAGCTAGTCGCCCGTGGCCGTTGCCTGGGCAAGCATCTCGAACCCGCAGGCGGGGCCACGCGGCCACCGATTGACGCCCTCCTGCAGGACTACGGTCCCGGTAGCATCGGCGCGTGGCCCTCGACGGTCTGGTCATGGATATGGTAGTTTGACGCAACTGATCGCGCCTTCGTGCTCGGCCTCCCCGTGGGTAAACCCGTGTTGCCGCCAACGCAGCAGATACGTTTTTGCGCCAGCCGCGACGGGACGCGCATCGCCTACGGGATGTGCGGCGACGGACCTCCGCTGGTGTGGGTCGCGCATTTTGTCCACCACCTCAACTTCGATTGGGAGAGCCCAGTCTGGCGACCCTGGATATCGGCGCTGGCAAAGCGGCACACCCTGATCCGTTATGATTTTCGCGGCACGGGCCTGTCCGACCGTACGGGTGTCGAGTTCACCTTCGAGAAGCTCGTCGAGGATTTTGAAGCTGTCGTCTGCGCGTCTGGAGTCCGCAATTTTTCGCTTCTTGCGATGTCTGGTGGCGCACGAGTCGTTCTCCCCTTTGCGGTGCAAAATCCCGACCGCGTCGACCGGCTCGTGCTCTATGGCACATCGCCAGCGGGACCATTGACGGCCAAGGCTCCGCCTGAGCGGGTCGAGAACATGCAGGTCCAGCTCAAGGCGTTCGAGTTGGGTTGGCCGCAGGACATTCCCGGATTCGGAACTTTTCTGACATCTCTACACATTCCGGACGCGAGTGCCGAGCAGGCTCGTTCGTTCAACGGGCTGCTGCGTTTGACAACCTCTGCCGAAAACGGAGTCGCACTGCTGCGCACGCTCGTGGAGAGTGACATGCAGGACTTGCTGCCGAACCTGCGCTGTCCGACGCTCGTTTTTCATTCCCGCCAGAGCGCGGTGTTGCCCTTTGATGAGGGCCGCAAAGTCGCGGCGTTAATTCCCGACGCACGGTTTGTGCCGCTCGAGAGCCGCAATCACATTCTGCTCAGCACCGAGCCCGCCTGGAAGCAGTTCGTGTATGAGCTCGACGAGTTCCTGTCCTCTGGCTCTCATGACAGCGCGACCGATTCGTTCGATGAATTGACAGCGCGGGAGCGCGAGGTCCTCGAACTTCTTGCACACGGTTTGAGCAATGCTGACATCTGCGTCCAGTTGAAGATCTCGGATAAGACCGTGCGCAATCACGTCTCGATTGTCCTGGGAAAGCTCGGAGCACACAGCCGCGCCCAGGCCGTGGCAGTCGCTCGCGACGCGGGCTTCGGCCGAAGAATGACGGCACATACCAGAAGCACCCAGCGCTCTGAATAGTTAGATATGCAAGCTGGCGCAAAGTCACTCGTGAGGGCCGCTAAGCGACGGCCCCACACGATACTGTCAATGTCGGCTTATGGCCCTGGGCGGACATTCCCAAAGCATCGCCGATGTCGGCCTTTGAGAGCGATACGGACCTCGCTATCCATCACGCTTTAGCGCGGCGCCGTCACAAATCAGAAACGCGAATTCTCAATCCGTGCACCGAAACGACGTGCGGACACACGCGCGCGATGTCATGCTTGCGTTCGCCGCGACGCTTCGCTTACGAGATCGCGAGCGGACGCGCCGTGCTTCCGCCGCCTGTTCATTTTCAGATCATTGCCCAAGGAGATTGCGATGAAGATCACTGCCTCGATCATGCTTGCCGCTGCGCTCGCGCTGTCGTCGGCGCCGGCCAATGCCACCGTCCTCGATCTCTCGACCATGACCTGCAAGCAGTTCGTCGAAGGCGGCGACGACACCATCAAGATGGTGCTGGTCTGGATGGACGGCTGGTACAAGGGCGATTCCGACGAGGCGATCATCGACACCGACGTGTTCGTCGAGAACGCCAAGAAGTTCGGCACCTATTGCGGAAAGAACCCGACGATCAGCATCGTCAACGCTGCCGAGGCCGTGCTCGGCAAGTAAGCCTCTTGTTTGAGCATGACCTCCGCGCAAACGCGGTCGCGTTTGTCGCGAGGAAAACCGCTTCGCACTTTTCCGGATCATGCTCTATCCCGGCAGCATCGCGAACGCGCTCGACACCATCGCCACCGGCTTGTTGTCGGTGGCGGAGGATAGCGTGACGCGGCCGAAGCTCATGGTGCGGCCGAGCCGGACCACACGGGCGTCGGCCAGCACGTCGGAGGCGGTCGCCGCGCGCATGAAGTGCGTGGTCTGGTCGACCGTCGTCATCGGACGATAGCCCTTGTTGGCCGCGAGATTGGCCAGCACCATCGCGGTGTCGGCGAACGCCATCAGCGCCTGGCCGCAGACGATGCCGCCCTGGCGGCACAGCCGCTCGGAGAACGGCATGCGCAGGACGGCGCCGGGCTGCCAGTCGGCATCGACGCCCGCTGGCGGTGCGATGTCGAACTGTTCGATCGACAGATTGAGGTCCTGCACCCACGGCGCAAAGACGTCGCCGAGCACGCGCTTCGCGTCGTCGATCCCGAATTCACCGGCCTGCTGCATGACGTTCCGTTTCCTCCGCTGATGTTCTTGCTTGCTGTCTATTGCCTAGAGCCTATCCCGTTCCGATTGTATCGGAACGGGGCTCTAGATTCTTGTTTTGACGCGTTTTCTTCACGCGAACCGGTATCCACTTCGCTCGAAAACGCTCTAGTTGCGTGTGACATGTACGGCCGGCTGCTTGCCGTCATTCCACTTGCCGTCGATCGCCCGTTCGATCTGGGCGGCGAGCTGCAGCAAGAGGCCGTCATCGGCCTGCTTGCCGATCGCCTGGATGCCGAGCGGGAGGCCGTGCTCGTTGGTCGCGAGCGGCAGCGAGATCGCCGGAATGCCGCAGAGATTGGCGAGCGGCGTGAAGGCGAAGTTGCGCCAGAGATTGCCGAACCAGTCCAGCACCGACGGGTTGTCGCTGATGGTGAGATATTCCCTGGTGCCGATCTTCGGCGTCGGCAGCGCGGTGATCGGCGTCAGGATGATGTCCCAATCCTCGAAGAAGGCGCCGAAGCCGCGCGCGGTGGTGTTGAACACGGCCTGCATGCGGGCGCGATCGGCGAAGCTGAAGTCGCGGCCATGCTCCCAGATGCGGATGTTGATCGGCTCGATCAGGTCCGCCGGCGGCCGCGTCAGTCCGCGTGCCGCGAGCATGTTGCCGATCACGACGGCGAAATTACTGATGTAACAGGTGGTCTGCGCCGCGAAGGCTTCCGCGTAGTCGATCGACGGCAGGGCGTAGTCGACCTGATGGCCGAGGCCTTCGAGGAAGCGGCCGACCCGCTCGAGCTCGGCTGCGATATGCGGCGTCGCGCGATAGTCGCCCCATGTGTGCGACAGCGCGATTCTGAGCCGGCCGGGGTCGCGCGCGATCATGGCTGTATAGGGCTCCGGCGGAGTCCAGAACGGCATGAACTCGCCCGGCGCCGGGCCACGGCAGGCATCGACGAAAGCTGCGGTGTCGCGCACCGAACGCGACTGGCAGCCCTGGATCGAGACGAGGCCGGTGAGATCGGACAGATGCGGCGCGAGCGAGAACACGCCGCGCGACACTTTCAGCCCGATATTGCCGTTGACGCCGGCGGGAATCCGGATCGAGCCGCCGCCGTCGGTCGCATGCGCGATCGGAACGGCGCCGGCGGCAACCATCGCCGCGCTGCCGGCCGACGAGCCGCAGGTGGTGTAGTCGGTGTTCCAGGGATTGCGTGTGACATAGACCGCGGGGTTCTCGGCCGAGCTGCAGACCCCGAACTCCGGCGTGGTGGTGCGGCCGATCAGATTGAGACCGGCCTTGCGCAGCTTCGTCGTCAGGAAGGTGTCGGCCGCGGCGCGGTTGCCGCGCATCATCAGCGAGCCCATCTCCTGCAGCCGGCCCTTCAGGGTGGGGCCGAGATCCTTCATCAGGAAAGGCAGGCCGGCGAACGGCCCGTTGAGATCGGCGCCGTCGCGCGCGGGATCGGCGATCACGTCGTCGAACAGCTCGACCATGCCGGAGAGCGCCGGATCGACCTTGGCTGCGGCGGCGGCAGCCTGTGCAGCGAGCTCCCGCGGCGTCAGCTCGCCATTCCGGACCCGCTCGGCGAGCGCCGTCCCGTCATGCCGCGTCCATTCGTCCCAGCTCATCGCCAAAGTCATTTCGATTCCTTTTCTGCTTTGTTGCGCAGTGTAGTTTGGGGGGCTGCCCGGTCAAACCCATCGCGCGGTCGTTGCGCTCTGACGCGGCCCGCGCTGCTGTCCGACGCGCCTGCGCGGCGTTGCAAGCGCCGTGCCCGGCTTGAAAATGCCCCAGTTTTGGCGCCCAATCGCCTCTCGTCAGTGGTGGGGGCGTCCATGTTCCGCAGGTTGGTATTGCTGGGCGGCGTGATCGCGATCGGGCTTGCGCTCGGTAGCTGCACGCGATGCGGTCCGATCTGGGACGATTGGATGCAGTCGCCTAAATCCTGCAAGTCAGACCACCTGTAGGGCAGGGCAGATACGCTTGTCATGGCCACGCTTGGCGGCGGCTTTCTTGCGGTGATATACCGCTGGCGAAAATGCAGGGAGCGTTCTTATGAGAGTTTTGAGCGCAGTTGCGGTTGCGGTGCTGCTGTCGGCGCCGGCCTATGCGCAAATGCCGAATGTCAATCTGATGCCTGAGGTCAAGACCAAGACCCAGGAAGAGAAGGATCAGGACGCGGTCAACGACCGGGCCTACAAGAACTCGCTGAGCAAGATTCCGGATGCCAAGGGATCCTCCGATCCCTGGGGCGCGGTGCGCAGCGACGCGCCGCCGAAGGCGGCAGCCCATCCTCCCGCCAAGCCGAAGACCAAGACCGGAAGCTCCGCACAGCCCGGAAGCACCGCGCAGCGCAGCCAGTAAGCCCCGTTCGGGCCGG
>DASVOL010000592.1:0-6925 GCA_036383375.1 Bradyrhizobium sp.
CGGCTCTTGATGGAATCCATCTTGCCGGTCAGTTGCTGCAGCTCCCGCAGATCGAGCTCGGCATAGACGAACTCGTTCAGCTCCTTGCGTTGCGCGGACAGGTTCGCCATCTGCTTCTTGGCGTGCTCGGTCAGCGACAGGTTCACGACCCGGGCATCCTCAGTCGAGCTCTTGCGGCGCAGCAGGTTCTTCTTTTCGAGCAGCTTCGACTGCGTCACCACAAACGACTGATCGACGCGCAGGACCTTCGACACCGCGCCGACCGGCAGGCCGACGCTGCGGTCCTCGGCATTCGCCAGCACCGTCATGATCATCCATTGCGGACCGGTGATCCCGATCATCTTGGCCCAGATGCTGCGCAACTCGTCGAGGCGGATACTGGTCGACACGATCTCCCAAGCCAATCGCTCAGCCGCGTCCTGCAGTTTGTCGGTCGATTTGCGCTCGGTCATGACGTACCTTAACAAAAATTCATCTTCACCGATATCGAGCAATTTTTGAAGCGGGCGTCCTGACGAAAATGTTCGTCGGTGCGTTGCCTGAATGACACATGGCTGCGCAAACATAGAATGACTAACTAATATAAGTTGAATATGTGACTACCCGATTGCATTGTTCCGCATCGTAGATGGGGGGCATCCACCATCTCACGCCTGCAGTGGCCGAGTTGACCACGAGCATCTTGAAAATGGCTGCGCCGCAGCGGTTTTCGGGAGGGGAACGTTTGTCGCTTTGCCAGCAGTGCAAGGCATCACTTGGAGGATAGCATGAAAATCGTAAAGGGCCTTTTGTTGGGCTCGGTGGCAACTCTCGCCGCGAGCAGCGGCGCCATGGCGGCCGATCTTCCGGTCAAGGCCAAGGCAGTCGAATACGTGAAGGTCTGCTCGCTGTATGGCCCGGGCTTCTACTTCATTCCGGGCACCGACACCTGCATCAAGCTGGGCGGCTACCTGCGCATGGACGTTCTGGCGAACACCAACTCGGACCACACCGGCAACTACGCCGGCGCGGGCGGCGCACAGAACCGCTTCACCAACGGCTACACCTGGCGCTCGCGTGAAGACCTCAACGTCGACACCCGCACCGCGACCGAGTACGGCGTGGTTCGTACCTTCTTCGATGCGACCTTCAGCTGGACCTCGGACAGCTATGGTGCGGGCGCCGCTGCAGGCTCGACGGTCTACTCGCCGATCGGAACGTCTGCCGCCCCGAACAACGCAAGTGCGGGCGGTGTCGCCGCTGGCACGGTCGGCGTCTACTACGCCTTCGTCCAGTTCGCCGGCTTCACCATGGGTAAGGCGGTCTCGCAGTTCTCGGCGCCGTGGGCCAACTATCCGGGCAACAACTTCGACGGCCTCGTCGGCGGTGGCGGCACGATCACCGGTGTGAACCAGTTCACCTACACCGCGCAGTTCGGCAACGGCGTGTCGCTGGCCCTGTCGGCCCAGGATCAGTCGGCCTACTATCAGGCCGGCGTGCAGAATCTCGGCGTGCAGGGGACCGGCGCGCTCGGTCCTTACGGTGCGAGCGACTATGCCGGCACGATTGCTCCGGATCTGGTCGCCACTCTCCGCGTCGACCAGGCCTGGGGTCTGTTCCAGGCGTCGTTCGCGGCGCATGACAATCACGCGGCCTATTACGGCGCCACTGAAGTCACCGGTCATCCCGACGACAAATGGGGCTGGGCGGGTCAGCTGGCCTTGTCGATCAAGAACATCCCGACCGGACCTGGCGACACCATCAACGTCCAGGGCGTCTATACCAACGGCGCAACGCGCTACAACATCCAGGATCTCTCGGGTGCCGGTGCGTTCACCTATTTCGGCAACACCAGCGTTCCCGGCGCCTACCAGAGCATCGGCTTCGGCATTGCGCCGGACAGCGTGTTCGTCAGCGGCGGCTCGCAGCAGCTGATCACGACCTACGGCCTGCGCGGTGCATACGTCCACAACTGGAATCCCTATTGGAACACCAGTGTCTACGGCGCGTGGGCCCAGGTTAACTACAACAGCACCGCCAAAGGCTACATCTGCGGCCCGGGCGGGACTGGCGTGGGCGGATCGTTCGGCGTCCTGATCGGCGCAACGTCGAATCTGACCTCGTGCAACCCCGACTACAGCATTGCTCAGATCGGCACGCAGACCCAGTGGACCCCGGTGAAGAACCTGACCTTCTCGGCTGACTTCACCTACACCCATCTGGATCAGAAGTACGCTGGCACGATCACCTACCCGGGTAGCGCTGCGATCGGCAAGCCGGCCGCTGTCTACTCGCTCAGCAACCAGGACACCTTCATGTTGCTGCTGCGCGCGCAGCGCAACTGGTAAAGCCCGGTTGATCCGGACTTGATCACGACCCAAAGCCTCGACGGGAAACTGTCGAGGCTTTGATTTTGAAAGAAGAGTCTGTTGTATGATTTACTAACATTAGTCTATCATGTACAAACCCAGCGTCGGTTGCTCTGCCGACCATGACGAGGAGATAACAGACTTCTTCATGAACTAACCTCCAGAACCTCCGGCAATGCCCTGCCGGAGGTTTTTCATTTGCAGCGGCGACAGCGCACCCATTTAGCGGTGCGGGGATAAGCAAGCGCGCGCTCAAGTCGTCCATCGTCACGAAGTCACGGCCAGGTGAGCAGCTGCATGCCGGTTCTCGCGATTCCGTGAGCGCGCAGTTTGCAAGTTGGCGGCATCCGGAACATTTCCGAGCATTTGCTCGGCAACGATTGCTGCAGCAACATTCGGCCCTCAGGCATAAGCGCAACGCATTCCTGCGCCGCCATATCAACATTTGCCGCCGCCGAATTACTTCAATTATATGAAGCCCAATGGAATAATTTCTCGGGAGAGCCGCGTGATTGGCGTTTGCGATTTCGGCGCCAGTTTTTTCGCGGCGACCGAAGCGGCGGCTCGTCGACCCCAACGGCGGACTCGTACCTTTCACGCATACCGGCAGCGGAGCCGGGTGCGAACGAGTTGACGAAACATGCATGACCATTGTGGGGCGCGTGGAGCCTCGTCAAGCAGCGTCGAGTTCGATGACAAGGGCTGGCCTGCCTGGCCGGATCGCGAGGATCTGTCGGCGGAGTTCATCAAGCTGCTGGCCGCCGCCCAGGAAGGCGGTTCGACGGTCTCCGAATGCTGGCTGACTCTGAGCAAGATCAACCTCGCCTCGGAGCGCTCGTGGTCGGAAGAGTGGATCAAGACCGCGGAACGCAACGAGGCGAGAGCCGAGCATTCACTGCTGAACAACAATCTGGTCACCGCACGCCGCAACTGGCTTCGGGCGACGACTTACTTTCACGCCGCCGCGAGGCCTCCCGGATACGCCAACGATTTGCTCGACCGTGCCGTCGCCGGCATGCGGCGATGCGCGACCAGCTTTCTGAAGACCCGCCTTCCGGCCGGCCAGGTGTTCTCGATTCCCTGGACGGAAGATCTGTCGCTTCAGGCCTACTATTTGCCGTCAGCGTTTCGCGACGATGGACCCGTCATCGTGTGTATCGGCGAGCCGGGTTCCTACAAGGAAGAGCTGATCACCAAATATGCCGGCCATGCCGGCGAGCGCGGGTTCTCGCTGCTCGCCGTGGATTTGCTCGGGACTGAGACGGCCTTGTCGCCGGAACGGCTCGAGGGCCACAAGTTCGAAGCGGCGATGAGCCGCGTCCTCGACTTTCTTTCGGAGAGGCCCGGTGTCGACAGCACGCGGATCGCCATCGTGGCGGACGCCTGCAGTTCGTCCCTGGTCGCCCGGTCGGCCGCGAGCGATGCGCGGTTCGCCGCGGCGGTCTGCGACGCCGGGATCTGGGACTCGCATGAGAAGAGTTTCTTCTATCGGCAAGCCGGCGACGGCGAGCAGGCCGGGTGGCTCGATGAAGCCAATGCGATCTCGCGCAGCATCGATTGTCCGCTGCTCGTCACCGCGGGCGAGGGCGGCTGGCTCCTTCCAGGCGCCCTGATTGAATTCGGCAGCCAATTGAGCAGCATTCATCGCGACGCCAGCCTGATCCTGTTCGGGCGCGCCGAAACCGCTGCGATGCAGGGGCATATCGACAATCCGACTTTGGCGAACGAGGTCATCTTCGACTGGCTTGAAGAAAGGCTTCGGCTGAGAAAGGGCTTGTCCTGAAGCGGCCGGCCCAAGGTGACCGTCGCGGATCCGATCCGTGCGATCACACCGCCTGACCGGCCTTCAGCAATGAGCAGCCGGTGATCTTCAAACTGCCGTCGGCCTGCCGCTCCAGCGTGTAGAGCGCCTCCCACGCCTCGCCGTTGGCGTCGATGATCTCAACACGTTGCGCGATCCGGTCGCCTGCGGTCTGCGCCGCGCCGAACTCGAAGCTCCTGTGGCGATAGACCGGCGCGTATTGGTTCTGCACCATCGACATGAAGATATCGGCCTGCGGAAAGATCTGCCGGATCGCGGGGGCGGCATAGGAATAGGCCGCCGCGGCGTCGTCGCGGCCGAACGCCTGCTCCTGGGCGCGGATCACGTCCTGCGCCGTGGCGACGTCATCGGCTGCTGCGGGAGCGAGCGAGCCCAGCAGAATAGCGACCAACAGCAGGATGATGCGCATGCGATGGCTCCGTCGGCAATCGGACCTTCCAGCCGCCGCAAAGCTACTCCCGCGCGGCCATGGCGGCAACGGAGCAGGGCGCGTTCGCCGGCCAGGCCCGCACACGAATCCAGGCGCGACTGCGGCGGAGCCGTATCGCGCCGCGCGATCTCAGTTGACGCGCCGGTGGCGGTGCCGCAGCGCCTCGGCGGTCGGGCATCCGGTGGCGCGCCGCGGATAGCGCGCCGCGAATGGCTGCTCGATGGTGACGATCTGGCAGCCGTATTGCGCCGACACCTCGGTGATGACGTTCGATACTGCCTCGTCGATCCGCGAGCCGGGCAGATGGGCGACGATCAGGTCGCTGATGCTGAGCCGCTTGCGGACGCGCAGGTCGTTGTCGATGCGGTAACTGAACAGGGCATGGATCACGCCGCGGCGATCGCGGATCGCGATCAGCCCGGTCTCGGGCGAGCTGCCGCGGCTGCGCCGGCGCACGAACCGCAGCCATTGCTCCGTGGTAATACTGGCATCATGCATGAACACCAGCGGATAGGCCGCGATCGCATCCTGATGGTCGATCGGAAGTGCTTGGAATTGCTCGTTCATCGCCGGATTCCCCGAAGACGGGCAAAACTGCTGGGGAAACGGCGGCGCAGCATTGATCTGCATCAATGCGGCCGGCCGTTGATCCAGATCAAATCGGGGTTGATAGTGTCGAGATTCTAACCTCGCGGACCCCCGAAGCCATGAGCATTGCCGAACCACTGCTGGATTCGTGCGCCGGCGCGACGCCGTGCGACTGCAGGCACGGCCATGCCACGAACGGCTGCGAGGACTGCAAGGTCAGGCTGTTCAGCGTCTGCGCCGCACTGGAGTCGTCCGAGCTCGAGGAGCTCGACCGGATCAGCCAGGCGAAGCAGGTCCCGGCAAGAACGACGCTGTTCGAGCAGAGTGCGCTCGCGGGGAGCGTGTTCAATGTCACCGACGGGGTGGTGCGGCTCTACAAATCATTGCCCGACGGCCGCCGCCAGATCGTGGGTTTCGCTTTGCCGGGCGACTTCCTCGGGCTTGCGCTGCAGGATCGCTACGGCGTCACCGCGGAGGCGGTCAACGCGGTCGCGGTTTGCCGTTTCGCGCGATCGGCGTTCCTCACCTATGTCGACGGCAAGCCGCACCTGCTGCGCCGCCTGCATGAGTTCGCGGGGCACGAGCTGAGCCTGGCGCAGGACCAGATGCTGCTGCTCGGGCGGCGCAGTGCCGAGGAAAAGATCGCTGCATTCCTGCTCAACATGCAGACGCGATACGCCCGGATCGGAAGCGTGTCCGTCACCGTGCCGTTGCCGATGAGCCGGCAGGACATCGCCGACTATCTCGGTCTCACCATCGAGACGGTGAGCCGCACCCTGACCCGCCTCGCGCGCGAGAAGGTGGTGTTGATCGTGCCCGATGGCGTGCGGCTGCTCGATCTCGAACGGCTCAGGCTGAGCGGCGCCAGCTGACGCTGCGCGTCGGCTTTTGATCCAGCACAAGGCAATGCGCGCGCAAGCGCGCTAGGTCTCTCCATCATAAGGAGACGACCGATGCCTCTCGACACCATCCTCGTCATGATCGCGGTCACCGCGATGTTCGCCACCATTGCCGCCGTCATTGTGTGGGGCGACCGGCAGACGCGCGATCTGTGATAGCGCCAGGTGAACAAAGCCTTTCCGATTGAATCGGAACGGTTCATCCACGTCGCTTGAGAGTGCTCTATCTGATCGAGCCCTTGAAGCTGTCGATGTCGGGCGAGGGACGAGCGGGAAACAGCCGCGCGGTCGAGGAATTGTCGAGCCGGCGCTTGCATTTCGCCTCGTCGGCGCTGTCGTCGGTGCCGTCCTTCCCGGTGCGCTTCCTGGCGAAGGCGTCGTCCTGGCGGTTGACGATCAACATCGCATGGTCGCGCTCGAGCGTATCCGGGTTCTTGCGCTGCGCGTCGGAGCGGAACGCGCCGCCGACCATCTTGCCCGCCATCTCGTAGTCGCAGCCGGCTTTCCAATCACCCTGTTCCCACTTCCATCCGACAGCCTTCAGGGTGCCGTCTTTCTCGGAGGTGACCTTGATGATGGCGTTGTAGGCGAGCCAGACGCCGGCAAGTCCGCTGCGCTTGTCGTCAAAGCCTTCGAGCAGGGCCAGGCGTTCGCGCTGCAGGCCGTTGACGTGATCGCGCGCATCGACGGTGAAGTGAACCTGCGAGCTCTGCTTGTTCCAGGCCGGATGCAGGAACTCCGGGAATTGTTCGGTCTGGCTCTTCACCCAGTTGCGCTGGTCGTCGATCAGCGCGCGCCGCGTCGCCTCGTCGAGCCGCGGCTGCAACGCCTTCCAGGC
>DASVOL010000593.1:0-1663 GCA_036383375.1 Bradyrhizobium sp.
TCCACGGTCCGCACGTGTTCAATTTCGCCGATGTCTATGCGGCGCTCGACGGGAGCGGCGGCGCGCGCCAGGCCGATACGCAGGAGGCGCTGACGAAGCAGCTCGGCCTGTTACTGGCCGAGCCCACGTTACGCGACAAGATGCAGCGCGCGGGATCAGGCGTCGTCGAGGAGCTCGGCGGCGCGCTCGATCGCACCATGGCGGCGCTCGAGCCGTATCTGATGCAGCTGCGGATCGAGATGGGAGCCGCCAATGCGTGAGCCGGCCTTCTGGCACCGGCCATCGTCTTGGACATCGCAACTGCTCCAACCGCTTGCCGCGCTCTATGGCGCGGTGGCCGCACGGCGGATGCGGCAACCCGGCATCGATGCCGGCATTCCCGTGATCTGCGTCGGCAATTACCATGTCGGCGGCGCCGGCAAAACGCCGACGGTGCTGGCGCTGGCGAAACTGCTGCGCGAGCTCGACGAGCGGCCGGTGGTGCTCAGCCGCGGCTATGGCGGCCGGCTTGCCGGGCCGATCAAGGTCGATCGTGACAGTCATACGGCAGCCGATGTCGGCGACGAGCCGCTGATGATGGCCGCGAGCTTGCCGGTCGTTGTGTCGCGAGACCGTGCCGCGGGCCTGGCGCTGGCGCGCGCGCAGAACGCAAGCGTGATCCTGATGGATGACGGCTTCCAGAATCCGAGCGTGCTCAAGGACACCTGCCTGATCGTGATCGATGCCACGCGCGGCGTCGGCAATGGCCGCGTCATTCCGGCAGGACCGTTGCGCGCGCCGCTGTTGCCGCAGCTGGAACGCACCGACGCGCTGATCGTGGTCGGCGCGGGGAGTGGCGCGAAGAAGATCGCGGAAGATGTCGCGGCCCGTGGCAAGCCGATTTTGTCGGCGCATCTGAGGCCCGATGAGGCCTCATTGAGTGCGTTGCGCGGTCAGCGCGTACTCGCCTTTGCCGGCATCGGCGATCCCGCGCGCTTCTTCAACACGCTGCGCGCAAGCGGCGTCGACGTCGTGCGCAACACGGCGTTCCCCGATCATCATGCCTTCGCGAAGGATGAGATCGAACAGCTCGTCGCCGACGCGCGAAGCGATGCCCTGACGCTGGTGACGACGGAAAAGGATCTGGCGCGGTTGCGTGGTCCGGCCGGGATGCCGGCCTGGGCACAGGCGATCGTGCCGTTCGCGGTGACGCTGCAATTCGAGGATGCTGCCGCGCTGCGGCGCCTGGTGAGCGATCAGCTGTTCAAGGCACGGAACAGGAGGCTGGGCAGATGAGCCCGGTCTTGAGCCTAAGCCTGCGGCTTGAGCACGCCGGGATGATGGCGCTGCAGCACGGCGGTCGGGGTGGCGTAGGCCTCCTGCAGGTCGACGCTCCAGTACTTCAGCTCGTCGAGCGGGATCCGGACGTCGGTGATGGCACAGCGCACAAAGGTGCCGGGCGAGATCACACGGAAATCGCCGTCGAGATATTGCACCTGCGCTTCGCCATGGCCCGAGGGACCGAACTTGTTCAGCACGTTTGAGCTCTCCGCCTTGCCCCCGATGAGGCCCTTAAATGTTCATGAAGCCGTGTATCACAGATAGGGGGTCATGTCCGCCCGTTAAACCACCGACTTGTGATGATTTGGCGGCAGACGTGCATGGTAGCGTTGCGGATGTGGTC
>DASVOL010000594.1:0-8599 GCA_036383375.1 Bradyrhizobium sp.
GAAACGCGGATTGCGCGCCGCGCTCGCGCAGCATCGCGGCGAGCCGTGCCAAGGTCTGGCCGCGGCTCGCTGCCACCGCGACCGCAAGCTCGGCGGTCTCGCGCTCGATCGCATCACACCAATGGTCGTCGTAGTTGCGCACCTCGAGCAGCCGGTTGCGCGAGCGCAGCGAGCGCTCCAGGGCCGAGACCCGGCTGGAATGCTCGGAATCGATCGCCAGCACCAGGCGGTCGAAGAAGCGCCGCCGTTCGGACGCCGCGCCCATGAACAGGCCATCCATCGCCGGCGTCAGCCACACGATGCGCAGATGGTCGCCGAACGCGGTCGCGGACCCCACCGGTTCGCGATCGATGCGGCAGCGCCGGCTGTTGCTCGTCTCGCCGGTCGGGGGATCGATGCCGGTGCCGAGCGTGGCGAGGCCGAGCGCACCCTCGACTTCGGCCGAGACCGCCCAGGAGCCGTCACCCTGATTGTCGGCGATGTCCTCCAGGGTCGCGCGGCGCAGGCCGCGGCCCGGCGACAGGAACGAGACCGCCTCCATGCAATTGGTCTTGCCGGCGCCGTTCGGCCCGACCAACACCACCATGTCGCCCGTGACCTGCAGCGTCGCCGCCCGGTAATTGCGGAAATGCGTCAGCGACAGGCGATGAATGCGGGACGGGGTCATCTGTCTTCCTTCCCCTCTCCCCTTGTGGGAGAGGGTGGCGCCTCACGAAGTGAGGCGACGGGTGAGGGGTATCTCACAGCTCGGCAAGCTTGGCGACAATGTCTTCCAGCACTGCCTCGGGCGTCCGCAATACGTCATTGTTCCAGTAGCGCAAGACCTGAAAGCCTTCCGCAGCAAGCGCGTCGGTCCTGGATGTGTCTCCTTGTGACGACGCGTGCTGGCCTCCGTCGATCTCGATCACAAGGCGTTTCTCGAAGCACGCGAAGTCGAGAATGTAGTTTCGAAAGGGGACCTGTCTTCGAAACTTCAGGTGTGAGAGACGCCGATCGCGGAGCAGGCGCCACATCTTCGCTTCCGCGTCAGTCGGCTCTTGGCGCATCCGCTTTGCGAAGGCGCGGAGCCGTTCATCGGTCGGTCGATGGTGCGGCGTACGCGGCACCAACCCCTCACCCGGCGCCTTCGGCGCCACCCTCTCCCACAAGGGGAGAGGGTGCAGTTGCGCGTGCGGAGGAAATCGTCACACCCGCATCGGCATCAGCACGTAGAGCGCGCCCTTGCTGTCGCGGTCCTGCACCAGGGTCGGGGAGCCGGGATCGGCGAGCTTCAGCACTGCGACCTCGCCCTCGATCTGGGCGGCGATGTCGAGCAGATAGCGCGAGTTGAAGCCGATATCGAGCGCATCGGAGGCGTACTCGACCTCGATCTCTTCGGTGGCGCTGCCGGAGTCCGGGTTGGTGACCGAGAGCACCAGCTTGCCGGCGGACAGCGCCAGCTTCACCGCGCGACCCCGTTCGCTGGAAATGGTCGAGACGCGATCGACGGCGGCCTCGAAATCCTTCTTGTCGACCACCAGTTCCTTGTCGTTGTTCTGCGGAATGACGCGGCCATAGTCCGGGAAGGTACCGTCGATCAGCTTCGAGGTCAGCACCACATTGCCGAGCGTGAAACGGATCTTGCCGTCCGACAGCTCGATCGAGATCTCGGCATCGTCGCCCTCGATCAGCCGCTGCACCTCGCCGACCGTCTTGCGCGGGACGATCACGCCGGGCATGCCGGTCGCGCCCTTGGGCAGCGCGAGGTCGATCTGCGCCAGGCGATGGCCGTCGGTCGCAACCCCGCGCAGGGTCGCGGCCTTGGCGCTGCCGGCGGCGTGCAGATAGATGCCGTTGAGATAATAGCGGGTCTCTTCGGTCGAGATCGCAAACTGGGTGCGATCGATCAGCCGCTTGATGTCGGATGCCGGCAGCGAGAACGAGTGCGTCATGTCGCC
Organism: Bradyrhizobium sp.; assembly: GCA_036383375.1. GTDB lineage: Bacteria > Pseudomonadota > Alphaproteobacteria > Rhizobiales > Xanthobacteraceae > Bradyrhizobium. Next base: position 1,938 of record DASVOL010000594.1, read on the forward strand.
GGCGGCAAGGCCCGGGAAATCGCTCTCGGGCAGCGTCTGCAACGTGAAGCGCGAGCGGCCGGCGCGCACCGCGAGCACCGAGCGGTCGCCGTCGGCCTCCAGCACGATCTGCGAGCCGTCGGGCAGCTTGCGGACGATGTCATAGAACATGTGCGCCGGCACCGTGGTCGAGCCGGCGGTTCCGGTCTCGGCCGGCAGCGTCTCCGTCACCTCGAGATCGAGGTCGGTCGCCTTCAGCGACAATTTGGCGCCCTCGGCGCGGATCAGCACGTTGCCGAGGATCGGGATGGTGTTGCGGCGCTCGACCACGCGGTGAACGTGACCCAGCGATTTCAGGAGTTGCGCGCGCTCGACGGTGACCTTCATTGCAATACCCGCCAGATCCCTCAGATGGAAAAGCCGGGCGGCCGTTCAGGGCAGCACCGCGGCATTGGAAACCCGATAAGCCGGATCAATACCGGATTTGATCAAACCCACGGGGGGACCGCAAGGTGGCGCGGATGGGCGGCCGGTGCAAGGGATACGGGCGCGAAACGGGCCCCGTTCCCCACGTTTTGGGCCGGAAAAAAGTTTAGCCCTCCCCTCTTGATAAAGGGGAGGGCCATGAAACGAGCCGGCCCGATGAGGCGGCCTTGTTCCTGCAGTCTTATTCCTGCAATTGCCGCTTCAGCGATTCGACTTCCTCGGACAGCGTCGTGTCCTTGGCGACCAGTGCCTCAATCTTGCGCACGGCGTGCAACACCGTGGTGTGGTCGCGGCCGCCGAAGCGCCGGCCGATCTCGGGCAGCGAGCGCAGGGTCAGCGTCTTGGCCAGATACATCGCAACCTGGCGCGGGCGCACCACGTTGGCGGTGCGGCGGGACGACAGGAGGTCGGAGCGGCTGACGTTGTATTGCCGGGCGACGACGCGCTGAATGTCCTCGATCTTGATCCGCTTCGGCTCCTGCGGGCGGATCAGGTCGCGCACCTCGCGCTCGGCCATCTCCAGCGTCACCGGCTGGTTGTTGAGCTTGGAGTGCGCGAGCAGGCGGTTGATCGCGCCTTCGAGGTCGCGGCCGTTATGGGTGATGGTGCGCGCCAGATAGTCCAGCACTTCCTCCGGCACATCGAAGGTCGCATGGTGGGCGCGGGCCGCGGCGACGCGCGACTTGAGGATGCCGAGCCGCAGTTCCTCGCCGAGCGAACCCATCTCTACCACGAGGCCACCGGCGAGCCGCGAGCGCACGCGATCGTCGAGGCTTTCGAGGTCGGACGGCGGACGGTCGGCCGCGATCACGACCTGACGGCCGGCGTCGATCAGCGCGTTCAGCGTGTGGCAGAACTCGGCCTGCGTCGACTTGCCCTGCAGGAACTGCAGATCGTCGATCACCAGCACGTCGATGCCGCGCAGCGCCTCCTTGAACGCCAGCGCCGTCTGCGTCTTCAGCGCCGCGACGAAGCCGTACATGAACTTCTCGGCAGTGAGATACAGCACCTTGCGCTCGCCTCCGGAATTGCCGGCCCAGGTCACGGCCTGCAGCAGATGCGTCTTGCCGAGGCCGACGCCGGCATGGATGTAGAGCGGGTTGAACATCACGGGATCGCCGCGGCGACCTTCCGCGACCTGGCGCGCAGCCGCATGGGCCAGCGTGTTGGAGCGGCCGACGACGAAGCTTGCAAAGGTCAGGCGCGGATCGAGCGGCGAGCCGCCGAGCGCGTCATGGCTGGCGGACACCGGTGCAGTCGCGAACGAGCGCAGTTCGGGCGCGGGACGGCCGTCATGGCGCTCGACACGGCGCACTTCGACCGGCGCAGCCGCTTCCTTCACTGGAGCCACCGCGCGGATCGCCGAACGCACAGTGAGGTCGATGCGATGCACTTCGGGCATCTCGGCCTGCCAGCAGGTGAGCACGCGTTCGGCGTAATGCGCCTGGATCCAGCTCTTGAGGAACCGGGTCGGAACCGACAGGTGCACGCTCTCGTCGTGCACGCTCTCCAGATCCATCCGCGCGAACCAGCTCGTGTAAACGTCCTCGCCAACACTCGTCCGCAAACGTCCCTTCACCCGCGACCAGCGATCCTGTTCCGTGTTCGTCATTGCTTTCGTACTTTTCCAAATCTGAGAGATGATGATTGCGAAAGCGCCGTGCAGGGAGCCTGCAACGACGCGACCTCTAGCGGGCGCGGTCTGCTCCGGACAAAGCTCTCCCGTGTGGCGGCCATGCGCCACGCGACAGGTCAGCTGTTTGGAGAAGATGCGTCCCGCGAGGTCAGCGCGTACTCGACGGCCTCTGCGGGTAAGAGCCAGCGTCCGAGGGGTTGATTACGGCACCACAGGAAGTCTGCACTTGGGCTGTCGTTGGTTCGACTGCAGTGATGATACCGTAAGGCATAAGTCCTCCCCCTCCCACCGCGACGTATCGCGGCAAGTTGTCAGCTTGCTGGTGTCTTCAAAATCGAACTGCTGCTACCGAACACCGAAATGCCCGGCGCTTCGCCGCCGCGTGTCGTCGTCAATCCGTTCGCTTGCGCCGCGTTCCCGCTGCCAGACTCCGACTGACGCCCTGGTCTCTCTTGTTCGATCCCCCAAATTGCCGGGGACATCGCCGGAGATATTTTGACACAGGTCGACCGTCCTCATATCGCTATGAGCCGTCAATCTAGCTTCGCTTGGAGAGCGTCGCTAACGCGCACACCGCCGCCGATTTGCACGTCCGCCCTTGGGTCTCAAACCGCGCTGATCTGGAGAGCCGTGGGCGTCGCGAACAAGAAATAAATACACCAAGCGTATTTTCTGACAATCCGTGGATTCGACGGGGATCGTGACTCTTCGCGACTGTTGCGGTGTTGCCGACGCAGAGTTGCGAAAGCAAGGTTTTGAATCAGCGCATAGATTCACGCGTGTCACAAACGACGGTGCAATACCAAAAATTTTTCATAGAAAATTTACATTTGGTCTCGCGCCGGTCATTTTTCCAATCGCTGTTCGGCGCTATGTGCATAAGTAATTCGCGAGACGTCATTTTTCGCGATTACTTTTGCAGGGTAACCCCGCTTCGCAATTTTCAACGCGAGATGTTCGCGCGCTATTCCATCTATCTAGCTTAGCGAAGAACAATCTGTGCGCGAGTGCGGCGCATTAAGCATATTGAGCCGGTAGAACTACGGACGCGACGAAACATGACACGCAGTTCGTTGCGCGGCAACGCCTGCTCTTCTCGCGCTATGAAACTTCCACGACAAAATGCGAGACCAAAACAAAAAGCCCGGCGCGAGCCGGGCTTCGTGACAAATGTGTTCCTCAGTCAGCTCGCGCGGCGAGCTTTGCTCGCTGAGCTTGCTTGGCCGGCTTACTTGGCGAGCTTGGCGATGCTCTGCGTAAGGCGCGACACCTTCCGGCTCGCGAGGTTCTTGTGAATGATGTTGCGCTGCGCTGCCTTCATCAGTTCGGGCTCGGCCTTGCTCATCGCCTTGAGTGCCGCCTCGCGGTCGCCGCTCTTGATCGCTTCCTCGACGGTGCGCACCGCGCCGCGCATCTGCGTGCGACGCGATTTGTTGACGATGGTGCGGCGAGCAATCTTGCGGGTCGCCTTCTTGGCGGAGGTGGTGTTGGCCATGGTTCTCTAACTGTCCTTCGGCGGTGATCGCTCGGTGGTCGGGCTGGCGCGCACCGGCCGGTTCAAATCTCAACTCTGATGTATTTGTCCAAGGTGTTGTCTTGGGTGTCCTTGAGGCGGCCATACGAAGAGCGCAAAATGCTGCCCCCGCATGCGGCACTGTCCAAAGAACAGCGGCGGCAGGATTGCGCCCGCCGCCATCGGCCGGTCTTATAGATGGCGCAGGCTTAACCGTCAACGCTTTCGGGACCGAAAAAGGGCCCGAAATCGGCCTCCTGAGGGCCGGATAAGCCGCTGAAGAGGTTGAATTTCCGGGGGACGCCCGGTAAGGCCTGTCGACGCGTGGGGCGCGACTGGGAGTTAGGGTGACGCATGATCCGCGGCTTTTTCCGCCTGATCGGCCTTTTGCTGCTGGCCGGCAGTTTCATCTTCATGGTCTATGACGGAGCCCGCTACGTCGCCGACCAGAGCCTGCGGTTCACCCAATTCGGGCAGTTCTGGAACGATATCCACCAGTCGAGCCAGCAGGCGTTCCATGCCTGGGTGGACCGCTTCGCGCCCTGGCTGTGGAACGACGTGATCCGCGTGCTGCTGGAGCAGCCGGTGTTCGCCGTGCTCGGCATTGCCGGCATCCTGCTGATGATCCTGTTCCGGCCGCGCAAGCCGCTGATCGGCTACGCACGCGACTGAACGGGCCGCAGCGCGCGCTTGAGCTTGTCTTGAGCTTGTCTTGGCCGCAACCGTTTCAGTAACGGGGCTGCCATCATCCGCGTAAGGACATATATAGGTGACAGCCGGCCCGCTGGCCGCAGCCTGCGTCGGCCGATGTCCCGCCCGGAGGTATCCATGTTGTTCATGCGCAAGACCACCGCGTTGCCAAGCGCCGCCGAGGCGCTGCCTGGCCGCGCGACGCCGATCCCGACCGCGACCACGCATTTCGTCAATGGGAGCAAGTTGACGCCGCCCTATCCGCAAGGCCTCGAGCAGGCGGTGTTCGGGCTCGGCTGCTTCTGGGGCGCGGAGCGCAAGTTCTGGGAACTCGGCGACGGAATCTACACCACCGCGGTCGGCTATGCCGGCGGCCACACGCCGAACCCGACCTATGAAGAGGTGTGCTCGGGACGCACCGGCCACACCGAAGTTGTGCTGGTCGTGTTCGACCCGAAGAAGATCTCCTACGAGAAGCTGCTGAAGACGTTCTGGGAGAACCACAACCCGACGCAGGGCATGCGCCAGGGCAACGACATCGGCACGCAGTATCGTTCAGCGATCTACACGTACAGCGACGCGCAGCGCAAAGCAGCCGATGCCTCGCAGGCGATGTATCAGAAGGCGCTCGCCGCCAAGGGCCTCGGCGCGATCACCACGGAAGTGGCGCCGGCCGGCGAGTTCTACTTCGCCGAGGACTATCATCAGCAATACCTCGCCAAGAATCCGGCGGGCTATTGCGGGCTCGGCGGCACCGGCGTGTCCTGCCCGATCGGCGTCGGCGTCACCGCCTGATCGCCCGGTCATGCGCTAAATCGAGGGGGAGGCGGGCCTTCCGGCTCCCCACTCGGTTCTCGAAAACCCTTTATTAACCATAAGTGGTGCAAGACTGGGCTTGTCTCGCCGTTGAGGGATAGGTCCGGTGCCGGTTGCACGCGCGTTACGATTGCCGATCACTGCCGTTGTGGCTGCGCTCGCGCTGTCTGGCTGCATGAGCACGTCCGGCCCTGTTGCCGTCGGCCCGCAAGGTGTCGATGCCGTCACCTATGGCCCGGCCTACGGACCCGCTCCGGTTGCCGATGCAGGCGGCGGTGGTGCGATCAGCGCATTGCGTTCCGCCTTCGCCAGCACGTCTCCCGGTTATGGCTATGCCGCGCCGGGCGCCGCCCCGGTGGTTTATGCCGCCGCCCCAAGTGGGCCCGCCGGTTACGACAACTCCTATCATCTCGGTCCGGGCGACAAGCTCCGCGTCGTGGTCTATGGCCAGGAAGGCCTGACCAACTCCTACGCGATCGACGCCGCCGGCTCGATCACCATGCCGCTGATCGGCTCGGTGCCGGCACGCGGCCGCACGCCAGCCGGGCTCGCCGGCGAAATCTCGGCACGGCTGCGCAACGGCTTCATCCGCGATCCTTCGGTCGCCGTCGAGATCGAATCCTACCGGCCGTTCTTCATCCTCGGCGAAGTCCAGGCTCCCGGCCAATATCCCTACGTGCCGAACATGACCGTCGAAAGCGCGGTCGCGATCGCCGGCGGCTTCTCGCCGCGTGCCAAGCGCGACCAGGTCACCCTTACCCATACCGATGCATCCGGCGCCGGCCGCTTCGTGGTGCCGCTGGGCACGCCGATGAGCCCGGGCGATACGGTGTTCGTCGGGGAGCGCTGGTTCTGACCACCGCTCGTCATGCGCGGGCTTGACCCGCGCATCCATCTCCAAAGAGTCTTCCGAAGATGACGGATTGCCGGGTCAAGCCCGGCAATGACGGTCAGCGCAGATGCTTTGCGAAGAACTCCATGCTGCGCGGCCAGGCGATGTCGGCGCTCGCCTTGTCGTAGCTGGCGCGTTCGTCGCAATGGAAGCCGTGCTGGGCGCCGGAATAGATGAAGACCTCGACCTCGGGCCGCTTCGATTTGATGGTCTCGACATCGCTCAACGGAATGCCGGCGTCCTTCTCGCCGAAATGCAGCTGCGTCGGCACGGTCGGCTTGTCGTCGGCGAAGCGGATCACGGCGCCGCCGTAATAGCCGATCGCGGCCGAGAGCCCGGTCAGCTTGGTTGCGGCCGCATAGGCGATGCTGCCGCCGAGGCAGAAGCCGATGATGCCGACCGGCCCGGCCGACTTGACCGCGTCGATCGCCGCCTGGCTGTCGCGCAGCATCGCGGCAAAGTCCGGGTTGGCGACGAATTTTCGCGCCTCGGCCACCTCGTCGGGAGAATAGCCGCTCTGGAAGTTCGGCGTGATGCGGTCGAAGATCGACGGCGCAACCGCGACATAGCCTTCCTTCGCCAGGCGGTCGCAAACCGAGCGGATGTGGTGGTTGACGCCAAAGATCTCCTGGATCACCACGATCGCGCCC
>DASVOL010000595.1:0-2353 GCA_036383375.1 Bradyrhizobium sp.
ATCTTCAGCCGGATGATGTCGCGATCCAGCGAATCGAGCTCTTCCGGCTTCGAATCGACCTGCATCTTCAGCCGCGCCGCCGCCTCGTCCATCAAGTCGATGGCCTTGTCGGGCAGGAAGCGGTCGGTGATGTAGCGGTTCGACAGCGTGGTCGCGGCCACCAACGCGGAGTCGGTGATGCGCACGCCATGGTGCTGCTCGTATTTGTCCTTCAGGCCACGCAGGATCGAGATGGTGTCCTCGACCGTCGGCTCGCTGACATAGATCGGCTGGAACCGGCGGGCCAGCGCGGCATCCTTCTCGACATGCTTGCGATACTCGTCGAGCGTGGTCGCACCGATACAGTGCAGCTCACCGCGTGCGAGCGCTGGCTTCAGGAGGTTGGACGCGTCCATCGCGCCGTCGGCCTTGCCGGCGCCGATCAGGGTGTGCATCTCGTCGATGAACAGGATGATGCCGCCCTCGGCGGACGAGACCTCCTGCAGGACGGATTTCAGCCGCTCCTCGAACTCGCCGCGATACTTCGCGCCGGCGATCAAGGCGCCCATGTCGAGCGACAGCAGCTTCTTGTCCTTCAGGCTCTCCGGCACGTCGCCATTGAGGATGCGCAGCGCCAGGCCCTCGACGATTGCGGTCTTGCCGACGCCGGGCTCACCGATCAGGACCGGATTGTTCTTGGTCCGTCGCGACAGCACTTGAATGGTGCGGCGAATCTCCTCGTCACGGCCGATCACCGGGTCGAGCTTGCCGTCGCGCGCAGCCTGGGTCAGGTCGCGGGCATATTTCTTCAGCGCGTCGTAGGCGTTCTCGGCGGTCGCGCTGTCAGCGGTGCGGCCCTTGCGCAGCGCTTCGATCGCCGCATTCAGGTTCTGCGCCGTGACGCCGCCCTTGCTCAGGATGGAGGCCGCCTCGCTGCCCTTCTCGAGCGTAAGCCCGAGCAGCAGCCGCTCGACGGTGACATAGCTGTCGCCGGTCTTGTCGGCGGCCTTTTCGGCCGCATCGAAGGCGCGCGCCAGTTCCGGCGACAGGTAGACCTGTCCGGCACCATTGCCCGAAACCTTCGGCAGCTTGTTCAGCGCCTCTTCGGTCGCTTTCAGGATTGCTCTGGAATTGCCGCCGGCACGGTCGATCAGACCACCGGCGAGCCCCTCATTGTCGTCCAGCAGCACCTTCAACAGATGCAAGGGCGAGAACTGCTGGTGACCGTCGCGCATTGCGAGCGATTGGGCAGACTGGATGAATCCGCGCGAGCGCTCGGTGTACTTCTCAATGTTCATTCGTTTTCCCTCGGCCTGCCATCGTCACCCATTCAGGCATGACAACGGCATCTTCATTGGGTTTTCCGCGGGCCGCGTTGACGTTCCTCAACCAGCCTCTGGTCGTCGCCATCATTTTTCAGGCTTGCCGCAGATGTGGGCACTTGGTTCCGAAACGGAAGAGCCACGGTCTGCGATTTCACCCGATGGTGCTCAGCGCCGCACGATGGCGACAAGGTAGCGGCAGGGCTGAGCAGTTTCGTTACGGAAGACGATGTCCGACGGCGGCCCGAGCTCGACGCGGTCACCCGCAGCGAGCTCATGGCGCTCCGCGCCTTCCATCAAGGTGAGGCGGCCGCTGATCACCCACACCACCTGGCGGACCAGGTGATAGGCGCTGGCGGGGAAACCGGCTTCCTGCCCGGCAGGCAGCTCGACCTCCACCAGCTCCAGCGGATTGGCTGGATGCAGGAACACCTGCCGCCGCAGATAGGCCGCCTTCGGATCGCGCCACACCGGCTGATCCTTGGCCCGCTGCAGGCGGGAACCGTGTGAAGCAATCTCGAACAGCGCGGCCATGGTCAGGCCATAGGCCGTGGCAATCCGCGACAGCGTCGCCGCCGTCGGGCTGGCTTCGGCCCGCTCGATCTTGCTCAGCATGGCCTTGGACACGCCGGCCCGCCCGGCGAGTTCCGCCAGCGACCAGCCGCGGCCCTCCCGTTCGGCGCGAACCCGCCGCCCGAGAGCCTCATCCGCACTGTCTTCTATAATTGACATACTGTCTTATATAGTGGACGATAGGGAGCATTCAAGAGGCCCCGTCGAGGAACGACCATGATTATCCGCCCCGCCACCGAGCAGGACATTCCCGCGATTACCGCGATCTTCAATGAGGCGGTCGCCAACTCGAACGCGATCTGGACCGAGAAGCAGGATTCCGACGCCGAACGGTTGGCCTGGATGAAGGCGCGGCTGGCGCTGGGCTACCCGGTGCTGGTCGCGGTCGAAGGGCCTGTGGTGCTCGGGTACGGCACGTTCGGCGATTTCCGAGCCTTCCCGGGTTACCGCTACAGCGTCGAGCACAGCGTCTACATCCA
>DASVOL010000596.1:0-7867 GCA_036383375.1 Bradyrhizobium sp.
AGATCGTTGACGGCATGGACCGTGCGATCGCCGGTGAAGCGGATGTTGAGGTTGTTGATCTCGACGAGGTTGGTCATGCGAGCTTGGGCACCCTGGCGTGGAAGTCGGTCGCGCGCTGGAAGGCGGCGCCGATCCGGAGCAACACCGCTTCCTCAAAGGAGCGGCCGATCAGCTGCATGCCGACCGGCAGACCCGCTTTGGTGAAGCCCGAAGGGATCGCGAGCGACGGCAGGCCGAGATAGTTGACCGGGCGGGTGAACCGCGTCAGCCGCTGGATCACCGCTTCCGCACCCGGGCCATTGCCGACATCGCTCTCGGCGATCGTCGGCGCCGGCATCGGCGAGGACGGCGCGATGACAGCATCGATCCCGTTGACCGCCGCGTTGTGCGCGGCGAGCGCGGGCCCACGCCAGCGCATGGCTTCGAGATAGGTGACCGCCGGAATGGTCAGGCCGTTCTGCAACCGCATCAAGACCTGCGCACCGTAGTCCTGCGGCCGCTCGATCATCCAGCGCTTGTGGTAGGCCGCGGCTTCGGCCGCGAGCACCAGTTGCGACGCGGCGCCGAGCTGGCGCTGATCGGGCAGCTCGACCTTGACGATCTCTGCGCCCTCCTTCTTCAGGGTCGCCACCGTCTCGTCGAGGACACGCGCCACTTCGCCATCAAGGTCGTCGACATAGAATGCCGTCGGGACGCCGATCTTGAGGCCCCTCAGCGATTGTTTGGTCGCAGCCAAATAGTCGGGCACCGGCAGCGTCGACGCCGTCATATCCTCAGGGTCGGCGCCGGCCATCAGGCCGAGCAGCAGCGCGCAGTCCTCCGCGCTCTGCGCCAGCGGACCGACGGTGTCGAGCGACTGCGACAGCGGCATCGCGCCGGCGCGGCTGACGCGGCCGACCGTCGTCTTCAGGCCGGTCACGCCGCAGAAATGCGCGGGCATGCGCACAGAACCGCCGGTGTCGGAGCCGAGTGCGGCAAAAGTCAGCCGCGCGGCGACCGCGGAGCCCGAACCCGACGACGAGCCACCGGTGATGTGCTCGGTGTTCCAGGGATTGCGCACAGGGCCGTAATGCACGTTGTGGCCGGTCGGCCCATAGGCGAACTCGACCATTTGCAGCGAGCCGAGCCGAACCTGCCCGGCATCCTTCAGCCGCTGCAACGCCGTCGCGGTCGTCTTCGGCACGAAGTCGCGGCGGATCAGCGAGCCGCAGGTCACGACCTTACCGGCCTCGTAATACATGTCCTTGTGCGCCAGCGGCACGCCGTGCAGCGGGCCTCGGCTGTTGCCCTTGGCGAGCGCGGCATCGGCTTCGGTGGCGGCGGCTAGCGCCTGTTCCGATTCAACAGCCATATAGGCGTTGAGTCGCGGCTGCCATTCCGCAATGCGATGCAGTACGGCGCGCGTCACCTCATGCGAGGAGACCTTCTTGTCGGCGATCGCCTTGGCGACCGCGGTCAGCGTCATCAGGGCAGGTTCGGTGCTCATTTCGACACCTTCTGCGCCAGCAGGAAGCTCGCGGGTTCGAGATCGAAGGGGAGCGTGCCGGAGATCGGCGCGAAGCCGTCGAATGCCGGGCCGATCGAATTGGCGATGCGGGTGGCGACATCGTCATCGGCGGGCACGTCGGCGACGTGCGCGATCACCTTGACGTCCTTGGGAGTTGGTCTGGTCATGCCGCGTTTTCTCCTTTTGCTTTTGCCGGCGCGCGGCTGTGCCCCGAGCCAGGAATGGCCATGTAGCACGCCGCTTGATGGCCCATTGTATCGAGATCGCTAAGTTTTGGCGTGTCGTTTGCGCAGAGCGGCTCCGCAAACGGACAACGGGTGTGAAACCGGCAGCCGCCCGGCGGATCGATCGGATTGGGCGGATCGCCCGAGATCGGCGGCACCTCGGTGCGCCTGTCGGGATCGGATGACGGCATCGCCGCCAGCAGCGCGCGGGTATAGGGATGCGCCGGCGCGTCCCAGACCGCGTCGACCGGGCCGAGCTCGACCACTTCGCCGAGATACATCACAAGTACGCGATCGGAGATGTAGCGGACCACGTTGAGATCGTGGCTGATGAACAGATAGGTCAGGCCGAATTCGCGCTTCAGATCGGCGAGCAGATTGAGCACCTGCGCCTCGACCGATTTGTCGAGCGCGGAAACCGCCTCGTCGAGGATCACGAGTCGCGGCGATAGCGCGAGCGCGCGGGCGATGTTGACGCGCTGGCGCTGGCCGCCGGACACTTCGTGCGGATAGCGGTTGGCGAAGATCTCCGGCCGCAATCCCACCTTGCCGAGCAGCTCGCGCGCCAAGGTCCGCGCCGTGTCATCGGCCATGCCGTGGACTTTGGGTCCGAAGGCGATGGACTCCTCGATGGTCAGGCGCGGATTGAGCGAGGCGTAACTGTCCTGGAACACCATCTGCACGCCGCGCCGCAAGTCGCGCAGCGAAAGCGCCGGACCGACCTGCCGGCCGTCAAAGATGATGTCGCCGGCATCGCGCGCCATCAGGTGCATCAAAAGCCGCGCGGTGGTCGATTTGCCACAGCCGGATTCGCCGACAATACCGACGGTCTCACCCTTCATGACCGCGAAATTGACGTCGTCGACGGCACGCACGGTCTTGCGCGGGGAAAACAGCCCGCCGCGCACCGGGAAGTGCTTGGTCAGTCCCTTGACCTGCAGCAGCGGCTGCGCGGCGCCGCCGATGTCGGCGATCGGCTCCAGCATGTCGGCTGAGAGATTGGCTTCGCTCATCGGGCTAGTTCCTGATGTCCATGGCGCTGCGCATGCCGTCGCTGAGCAGATTGAAGCAGATCGAGACCGCGAAGATCATCGCGCCCGGCAGCGCCGCGACCCATGGGTTGACATAGATCGCGGTGCGCAGCGTGTTCAGCATCAAACCCCATTCCGGCTCCGGCGGCTTGGTGCCGAGCCCGAGGAACGAAAGGCCCGCCGCGAGGATCATCGACACCGAGATCAGGCCGGTGGCGTAGACGAAGATCGGGCCGAGCACATTGCCGAGCATGTGCACGCGCATGATGGTGAACGGACCGGCGCCGGACGCGCGTGCCGCCTCGACGAAATCCATGTTGCGAACGCCGGTGGTGACGCTTTCGGCGACACGGGTGATCTGCGGCACGAACACGATGGTCAGCGACACAATCGAGTTGGTGATGCCGGCGCCGAGTGCGCCCGAGATCGCGATCGCCAGCAGCACCGACGGGAAGGCGTAGAACACGTCGACGGTGCGCATGATCGCAGTATTGAGCTTGCCGCCGACATAGCCGGCGACGAGACCGAGCGAAGTGCCGATCGTGAAGGCGAGGATCACCGGCAGGATGCCGATCACCAGCGACAGCCGCCCGCCATAGATCAGCCGCGCCAGCATGTCGCGGCCGAGCTCGTCGGTGCCGAGCGGATAGCCCGGTGTGCCGATGTGGCGGAGACGGCGGATCATCGAGCCCTGATAGGGATCGGCGAGATGCAGCCACGGCGCCAGCAGCGCGGAGGCAAAGATCAGCACCAGGATGACGGCGCAGGCCATGCTGACCTTGTCGCGCCTGATGCGGCGCCCGACCGTCGCCCAGTAGCCGCGCGCCTTGGTCGCGGGAGCGGCCTGCAATGCAGTATCCGACATCGCACTCATGGCTAGCTCCGCTTGATGCGCGGATCGATCGCGGCCTGTGCGATATCGACCAGGAGATTGAGCAGCACGAAGAAGAGCGCCAGCACAAGGATCGTGCCCTGCAGCAGCGGAAGATCGCGCTGGAAGATCGCCGAGTTCAGCAACAGGCCCGAGCCCGGCCAGGAGAACACGGTCTCGATCAGGATCGAGCCGCCGAGCATGTAGCCGAGTTGCAGACCCATCACCGCAAGCGCGGTCGGCGCCGCGTTCTTGATGACGTGACGAAATACCCCGGTCTCGCGCAGGCCCTTGGCGCGCAGCGCCTCGACGAAGTCCTGGCTCAGGATATCGCCGGTCAGCGCGCGCACCGTGCGGGTGACGATGCCCATCGGGATCACCGAAGTGGTGATCGCCGGCAGCACCAGATAGCGCAGATGCTCCCAGTCCCATGCCCAGGCGCCGGAGCCGCCGGGTCCGGCACCGACCGCGGGCAGCCAGTTGAGCTGCACCGAGAAGATGATGACCAGCACCATGCCGAGCCAGTAATGCGGCAGCGAGACGCCGGCAATGGCAATCGATGTCGCGACCTTGTCGACCCAGGTGTCGCGGAAATAGCCGGCGATCAGGCCGAACAGCAGGCCGAGCGTGAAGCCGATCATCGCAGCCGCAATCGCCAGCATCACGGTGTTGCCGACCGCACGCATCACTTCCGACAGCACCGGCCGCCCTGTGGCGATCGAATTGCCGAGATCGCCATGGATCGCGCGCCACAGCCACAGGCCGAATTGCACCGGCAACGGGCGATCGAAGCCGTAAGCGCTGCGCAGCTGCGCGGCGAGCTCCTGCGAGGCATCGGCCGGCAGCACCGCGACCAAGGGGTCGCCGGGCGTGATGTGCACCAGGAGGAAGCACACCAGCGCAACGCTGAGCACGATCGGAATGACGTAGACGATCCGTCTGGACGTATAGGCGAGCACGTTGGACTCTCTTTTCCTTCTCCCCTTGTGGGAGAAGGTGGCGCAAAGCGCGCCGGATGAGGGGTTCTATCCGCGGATAACATCATTTCAGATCGAGAAAGAAGCGTCCGCGGAGACAACCCCTCACCCGGCTTCACTCTCGCGAAGCCACCCTCTCCCGCAAGGGGAGAGGGTGCACAGATTCACACCGTCAGCGTCACGGCACGACTGAGACCGGCGAGAAGTCGACGAACCAGCTCTTCGGCTGCACAAAGCCCTTGACCTTCGGGCTCATCGCGCGCGGCGCAACGTCGTGAGCGACGTACAGGAACGCCGCATCGTCGACCGAGGCAGCGTGCAGTTCGGCGAGCGCGGCATCGCGCGCCGCCGGCTCAAAGGTCTGGCGGGCCTTCTTCACCAACTCGTCGAACTTCGGATTGTTGATGAAGCCCCAATTGTTCGAGACCGGCGGCGCCATGCCCGATTGCAGGAAGCGCACCAGCGCGAAGAACGGATCCATCGCCGCGTAGGTGACGTTGGTCGCGTTCGATCCGTTGGCCGACGGATCCTTGGCGCCGCGCCGCCAGTTGGTGAACAGCGTATTCCACTCGATAACGTCGAGCTGCACATCGAAGTAGCACTCGGCCAAAGCCTGTTGCAGATACTCGTTCATCGGCAGCGGCAGCATCTGGCCCGACCCCGATGCCGAGGTCTGGATCTTGACCGTCAGCTTCTTGTTGGGACCGAAGCCCGCCTCCTGCATCAGCTTCTGCGCGGCCGGCTTGTCGTACTTGATCTGGAAGGTCGGGTTGCCGCGCCAGGGATGGCCGGGCTCGAACGTGCCGGTGGCCGGTACCATCAGCCCCGCGAGCAGGCCGTCGCGCAGCCCTTCGCGATCGACGCAGAGATTGGCGGCCTTGCGGACGCGGATGTCGTTCCACGGCGAGCCCTCGACGCGGGAGAACTGCCACGGCCAGACATGCGGCTCCTCGTTGGAATACAGATTGAAGCCACGCTGCTTGATCTCCGGCAGTGCGTCGGGCGCCGGCGCCTCGATCCAATTGACCTGGCCCGACAGCAGCGCCGCCGTGCGCGCGTTGGCCTCGGGCATCGGCAACAGCACCATCTTGTCGGTCTTCGGCACGCGGGCCTTGTCCCAGTACTTCTCGTTCTTCACCAATTCGAGCCGCTCGCGCGGCGTGAAGCTCGACATCTTCCAGGGGCCGGTGCCCGAAGCGTCCTTGGCGAACGACGCCCATGCGGCCTGCGACTTCGCCTTGGCATCGGCGCCTTCGGCCTTGTCGTAAAATTGCTGCCACTTGGCCGGGCTCGCCATGAACAGATTGGTGAGATTGATCGGCAGGAAGCTATCCGGCTCCTTGGTGGTTAACTCCACCGTCATGTCGTCGATCTTGCGCGCCGAGACGAGGGTCGGCATGCGCGAGGCGGTGACGCCGACCTGGCTCGGATCGAATTGCGGCGCGTCCTGCTTCAGCACCTTGTCGACGTTCCAGACCACGGCGTCGGCATTGAACGGTGAGCCGTCGTGAAAGCTGACGCCGGGACGCAGCTTGAAGACCCACTTGGTCTTGTCGGCGTCGTCGACCTTCCACTCGGTGGCGAGACCCGGAATCAACGCGCTCGCCTTGTCCGACGACGACAGGTCCCACATCGTCAGCGCGTCATACATCGTGAGCCCGGTGAAGCGATTGCCCTCGAAACCCTGGTCGGGCTGCCCGAGTGTGCGCGGAATATCGGCAGCCGTCATGCCAATGCGCAGCACGGTCTCGGCGCTGGCGATCGCCGGCACACAATTGGCGATCGCAAGCGCCAGCATGATCGCCGTCGCATTGGTCTTCCTGTTACGCATCTGAGCAACCCCTTCGAAGTCTGGTGACGTTTTGGTGATTATTTCTTGGGCAAGCGTATGCAATGCGTGTGCCAAGGGGAATAGTTCTTCAGCAAATAACCGCCGGGCGCGTCATTTCTTCCCACCTTAGGCTAAGACGGGGAAATGGTGCCTATTCTGGCACCATGCTTGCACGTTTCGGCTCCGACTTTCAGCAACGGAGCCTTCTTATGCGCGCGCGCAATTCGATCCTGATGGCGGCAATGGCGCTCGCCCTGACCGCGGGCTGGCCGGCCATGTCGGCGCGCGCAGAGTCCATTGTGCGCTACGGCATTTCGATGGCCGACATTCCGCTGACGACCGGCCAGCCCGATCGCGGCGCCGGCGCCTATCAGTTCACGGCCTACACCATCTACGATCCGTTGGTGGCCTGGGAGATGGACGTTGCCGACCGGCCGGGCAAGCTGGTGCCGGGGCTTGCGACCGAATGGAAGGTCGATGACAACGACAAGACCAAGTGGCGCTTCACCTTGCGCAGGAACGTCAAATTCCACGACGGCAGCGACTTCAACGCCGACGCGGTGATCTGGAATCTCGACAAGGTGCTGAACGACAAGGCACCACAATTCGACAAGCGGCAGAGTGCGCAGGTCAAGACCCGGCTGCCCTCGGTCGCGAGCTACGCCAAGATCAACGACCAGACCATCGAGATCACCACCAAGACGGTCGACTCCTTCTTTCCTTACCAGATGCTCTGGTTCCTGGTCTCGAGCCCCGCACAATATGAGAAGCTCGGCAAGGATTGGGACAAGTTCGCCAGCCAGCCCTCCGGCACCGGTCCGTTCAAGCTGACCAAGCTGGTGCCGCGCGAGCTCGCCGAGCTGACCAGGAACCCGGACTATTGGGATAAGAAGCGGCTGGCGAAAGTCGACAAGATGATCCTAATCCCGATGCCGGAGGCGCTGACCCGCACCAACGCGCTGCTGGCCGGCCAGGTCGACCTGATCGAAACACCGGCACCAGATGCTGTGCCGCAGCTCAAGGCCGCCGGCATGAGGATCGTCGACAACGTGACGCCGCATGTCTGGAATTATCATTTGAGCGTGCTGCCGGGCTCACCCTGGACCGACATCCGCCTGCGCAAGGCGCTGAACCTCGCGATCGACCGCGACGCGGTGGTTGGCCTGATGAATGGCCTCGCCAAGCCGGCCAAGGGCCAGGTCGACCCGTCGAGCCCGTGGTTCGGCAAGCCGAGCTTCGAACTGAAATACGACCTCGCAGCGGCAAAAAAGCTGGTCGAGGAAGCCGGCTACTCCAAGGACAAGCCGCTGAAGACGACCTTCATCATCGCCCAGGGCGGCACCGGGCAGATGCTGTCGCTGCCGATGAACGAATTCCTGCAGCAGAGCTTCAAGGAGATCGGCATCGATATCGACTTCAAGGTGGT
>DASVOL010000597.1:0-3400 GCA_036383375.1 Bradyrhizobium sp.
ACAGCATCGGCCTCCAGCGGGTGACGCCGCGCCACATGTTGACGCCGGAATAGCGTGGCTCGCCCTCGCCGGGGAAGAATTGCTTGCGCACCGCCGAGTTGATGCCGTCGCAGGCGATGGCGACGCGGCCGCGCGCGGTGAAGCGGTCCGCGCCGCCGGGACCATCGGAGAACGACACGGTGACGCCGTCGTCGTCCTGCGCCGCAGCCACGCAGTGACGATTGGTGACGATGCGATCTGCTCCCGCCCGGGCGCGGAACGCATCCAGCAGCACCATCTGCAGGTCGCCGCGGTGAATCGAAAACTGCGGATGATCGTAGCCGGCGCTGCGGCCGAGTGGCTCCTGGTAGATCAGCTGGCCGAAACGGTTGAAGAAGGTCGCGTCGGTGGTCGTGATCGCGACCCTTGCAAGCGCATCCTCGAGCCCGAGTGCTGCAAGTTCCTTGGTCGCATGCGGCAGCAGGTTGATGCCGACACCGACCTGCCTGATCTCGCCGGCGGCCTCGAAGATGCGGCAGGGAATGTTGGCCTGATGCAGCGCGAGACCGAGCGTCAGCCCGCCGATACCGGCACCGACGATGATGACCTCGTCCATGCTTCCATCCCCTGACATTGTTGGCGCGGATGAAACACGAATGGTAAGCCCACTGTCAATCTGCCCACGTCACTCCCCGCACGCTTGCGGCGAGCGATCCCGGCGCAGGGCTAGCGCCCCTTCACGAAGCACATCCCCATCCGTGAGGTCTTCCCCGCGACCTGGCAGGCGAGGCCTTCGGCGCAGGTCCAGCCGCGAAAGCTGCGGTCGGTCTCCGCCGGTTTGGCGCCCGGCAGATAGCAATGCGCACCCCAGCCATCGCTGTATTCGGTGCCGGCAAGCTCGGCGCTGGCGCGCAGTTGCGGCCGGTTGGAGAAGCCGCGCGAGAAGTCCGGCGCCTTGCCGTCGCGGAAGCTCGTGAGAATGTCGCGGCGGCGAGGCTGGTCGCCGAAGAAATGCGGCGAGGCCGGCACCACGGTGGAGTTCGACGGCTTTGCCGCCATCCAGTCGACGCCGGGGAAATGGAAGCCGCCGATGCCGCGGGTCTGATGGCAGCCGGCGCAGGTGACATCGTTGAGGCGGCGCTCGAAGCCGGCCAGCGACTGGATGTTCTGCAGCTTCGTTCCGTCGGCCGCGGCCTTCTGCAACGCGCCGACCACGTCACCTTCCGAGAACACCGCCGGGCCGGCCGTCCCCTCGCGCTGCACGATCCCGAACTCCGGCTCCAGGTCGCTGACGTCGAAACCGGTCGGCGTCGGCGCGACCGTGCCGGTTGCGAGGAATTTGTCGGGGATCAACACGGTGCCGCGATCAAACTCGGCAAAATGCCTGGGGTCGAGCAGCCATGCCTTGAAGTCGCGCTTCAAGGCCGCGTCGGCCAGAATGCGATCGCGGTCGATCTGGTTCTCCAGCGGCGCCTCGACAAAGCGCTTGGCCGCGCCGTCATAGTCGAACACCTTCAGGAGATAATCGGTGCGGAAGTCGCGCACCGCGGATTTCGGCGCGTGCGCGATCTGAAGATTGGTCTCGATGCGATCGATATTCCGGGCATCGATCAGGTCGAGCGGCCCGTCCTTGCCGAACAACCTGTCCATCGTCGGCGGCGCGGTGGCAGTCGCGAGCCAGCGCCGCGCGAGCTCGCGGCAACTGAGCGATGGATCGTTGCCGGCGCCCTTTGCCTTCAGCACCAGGTTCAGGGTCATCGGCAGCCGCTGCGACACCGCATTCTCGCCGATCAGCGGCACGTCGGTGCGGGTCAGCCGGTAGATCAGCCGGATCTCGCCACAATCTTTCGGCGCCACATAGGCGCGGTCCATGCGGTTGACGATGCCGGCCAGCACGAAGCGAACGTCAGCGGATTCAAACAGCGCGCGATCGAACAGCTGAAACGCAAAGCCGTCGCCGACCCCGATGCTCTCGTTCGGCAGGCTTGCCTTGCGCTTTCCGACATAGCGATCGAATTCGCGATCGAGCGCTTCGCGCACCGGCGCCATCGCAGGCAATCCGAACAGATCGCGGTTGGACAGCGGCGTATCGGCGGAACGCTCCGGCGCCAGCATCCGGCCGAGGCCAAAGCGGCCATGATCGAGCTCGCGCAGGATCGCGGGATCGATCATCGCCGCGCCGCGCTCGAGCACGCGATCCTCCGCGGCGCGTACAGGCACGACGCCGCCGAGCAGAACGGACATCACCAGGAGGCATTTCAGCGCGCGGCTCATGCCCCACTAACACCGCACGGCAAACCCTATTCAAGAAAAAAGGCGCTTCACATCGCGGTGAAGCGCCTTGGTATCGTCGCGTTTGGTCGATCAGCGCGAGACGATCAGGCCCTTGCTGGTGACCACCACCCAACGGCCGTCCTGCTTGCGGATGGCGTCGACGCGGCCGAGGCCAGGGACGGGATCGCCGGCGTAAACCTCGTAGATGCCGCCGCGGCCCTCGATCAGTGCGCCGCCGTTGCCGACGTCGCGCAGCGCCCAGCCGTCGACCACCGGCATACGGCCGACCTCAGGCCTCGGGGCCGCAGGTGCTGCCGCGGCAGTCGCCGGGGTGATTGAGCCTGTGACCTCGCGGGCGGGCGTCGCGGCGGCGACGGTCGTCTGCGGGGCGCGGAGCTTGTCGACGGTCTCGCTGAGCTTGTTGAGCCTGGCGATCGGCTCGGCCTGGGCTTTCTCGACCTTCTCGATCCGGTCACTGGCCTTGCTGAACTGGGCCTGGCCGGCCTTGGCAGTCTGCTCCAAGCTGGCCTTCAGCCCGGCGATTTCCGATTCAATCCGGGCGAAGGAGGCATCGGTCGCTTCCTTGGCGGCGGCGTTGGCAGCCACATCCCTGACGGAGGCAGCGGCGGGGGCGGCGACATGACCAAGCCCGGCGGTCGCGAGCGCACCGCCGATGGCCCCTGCCACGGTCGCCAGCGCAATGACGGCGGCCATGGCCCCGAACCGGCGCGTGCCGGCGGGTTTGCCCGCTGTCTTGGCGCCCTGCTCTGCGCCCGGCTTTGAGGCGGATGCCTCGTGGTCCCAGGTCCGGTCACCCGGCGCCATGATCATCAGCTTGCCGGGGAAACGCGGCTCTTCACGCTTGCCGGTCTCGACCTTGGGCACGTCCATGTTGGTCGGCTCGATCTTCGCGTCGATCTTGGCCTCGATCATGGGATCGAGCCGGGACGGCTCAATCTTCGGGGATTCAACCTTCGGCGCGTCCATCCGGGGCGCGTCGGCCTTTGGCGAGGTCTCTTCCTGCTCGGGCGCAAGCCTGACAGCCTCGACACCGGCCGCGGCCATCACGGGCTCGCTCTTCGCCGCCGTCTCGGCGCCGGCTTGACCGCTGACCGGCTCGCTCTGCTGCTCACTCACGTTCAAAGTC
>DASVOL010000598.1:0-9933 GCA_036383375.1 Bradyrhizobium sp.
CTGGCGGAGAGAGTGGGATTCGAACCCACGGTACGGTTTCCCGCACACACGCTTTCCAAGCGTGCGCCTTAAGCCACTCGGCCATCTCTCCGGGCGGCCTCTCTTGAAGGGCTGAGGCAGATTTTGCAAGGGGTGCGCGGCCGGCGCGCGAAATTTCCCCAATGGATTGAAAATATTGGGTAAATTGGCGGTGACATCAGCCGCGCCCAACGGCCTCGCTTGCCGCGGCGCGCGATTTTGGCCGCCGGCCGGTCAAACACCGGTGCAAATCAGGCCATGCCATCGATCAGGCCATCCTCGTCACGCCCAAATGCGCAATTGCGCACGGGTGCAATCGGCACCCGGCTTTCCCTTCGCCCTCTGCTCAAGAGTGGCGGGGCAAGATGCAAGACTCGGACAGATCATGTCGCGAGAACGCGAATGCATGGCCCTACCGACCGCGCCACACCTTCGCTGTCGTCCCTGCGAAAGCAGGGACGACGCCCGGAGGAAGCCGCCGCCTCCGCTCGCTCAGTGATAGCGCGCGGCAAGATCGGCCGTGCGGCGCGGCCACAGGCTGGGTGGCTCCGGCAGCGCCGCGGCACCCGCATTGTGCGTATCCTGCAGCGCCTCGATGAAATCGGCGAACCATTGCTGGATGGTGCCGCTGTTGAGCTTCTCCATCATGGCTTCCCAGCGCATCCGCCGCTCGGTCAGCGGCATCGCGAGCGCCGTCGCCAGGGTGCGCGCCATGCCGTCGATGTCATGCGGATTGACCAGCAATGCGGCATCGAGCTCGTTCGCGGCACCGGCGAATTTCGACAGCACCAGCACGCCGGGGTCGGCCGGGTTTTGCGCGGCGACGTATTCCTTGGCGACGAGGTTCATGCCGTCCTGCAGCGGCGTCACCACGCCGACCTGCGCGGTGCGATAGAGGCCCGCGAGCACGCCCTGGCCAAAGCCCTTGTTGAGATAGCGGATCGGCGTCCAGTCGACCTCGCCATGCACGCCGTTGACGTCGGTGACGAGCTTGGCCACCTCGCTCGCGAGATTGCCATAGGCCTCGATCGCGCCGCGCGAGGGCGTTGCGATCTGCAGCAGCGACACCGAACGCTTCAGGTTCGGATGCAGCGACCACATCTTGTCGAACGCCTTGATGCGGTTGACAAGGCCTTTGGAATAGTCGAGCCGATCGACGCCGATCGCGAGCTTCTCGCCGTTGAGGCTGCGCCGCAGCCGCGTCACGTCGGGATGCATCATCGCCTTGGTCGCCTGCTGCGCGAATTTTCCGGGATCGATGCCGATCGGAAACACCGCGGCGCGGGTGCGGCCGAACGACGAATTGATCACGCCGTCGCGCACCGCGAAATCGAGATCGTTCTGCACGTAGCTCAGGAAGTTCTCGCAATCCTCGTCGGTCTGAAAGCCGATCAGATCATAGGACAGCATCGCCTCGATCAGCTCGCGATGATTGGGCACGCCCGCGATCACCGCGCGCGCCGGCCACGGCGTGTGCAGGAAGAAGCCGATCGGCTGCGTGACGCCGAGATCGCGCAGCTCGGCACCGAGCGCAAGGAAATGATAGTCCTGGATCCAGAACACGGAATCAGGCTTGCGGAAGCGCAGCAGCGCGCGCGCCATGAACGCATTCACTTCGCGATAGCTGTTATAGTCCTCGTGCGAGGCACGGATCAGATCGGCGCGCGAATGCATCGCGGGCCACAGCGCCGAATTGGCAAAGCCTTCGTAGTAGCCGCCATAGTGCGCGGCCGGCAGATCGAGCATCGCCAGCGCGCCGGCGCCGAGAGCTTCGACTTCTGCAAAAGGTTCCTTCAAGTTCCCGTCGCGGACGCGTCCACTGGAACCAACCCAGATTGCCCCTGTCTTTTCCACCACTGGCAACAATGCCGCAGCCAGCCCCCCCGTCATGGGTTCATTGGGTTTTCCGCGCGAGACGCGGTTCGATACGACGACGAGGTTCACCCGGTCCCCTCCTGTTGGTCAACTCGCGTATTAACAACCATTCATCAAGATGGTTCCGAGCGCCCCATTTCCGAAGTTGGCGCCGCGTTCGCCGCGGTTTCTTACGCCAACTTCGGAAGAAAAGGGGCGCTCGCAAACAACAAATCGCGTGCCGCTGATCGATTTGAAGTTCCTACACGTGCCAGCCGCGAGATTTTAGGAACTTCAAATCGGCGGCACGCGTCAAGGAATCTCCCAAATGAAACCAAATTCTGGCGAAGACGCATGGAACTCGCGGGAACTCGCGAAAAGAAAAATTCATGCGAGGCAAACGCCACGACGCAAAACAACCGCATTCGATTCGAGCGCGCGATGCAGATGATGATTTGGTTAGGACAGGCCCACGTTCCTATCAACGTCGAGCAGCCGCGCGAGAAATTCGCGCACATCGCTCGGCGCGTCGAAATGTCCGGCGACGCCGGTGGCGCGACGTCCGACGGAGAATGCGAGACCGTTGAAATCGGGCATGATCGCGAACACGGTCTCGTCGGTGACGTCATCGCCGATGAAGAACGGACGGCGTCCCTTGAAGGGCTCATGCGTCATCAGCTCAAGCACGCCGGTCGCCTTGGTGAAGCCGGAATGCTTGATCTCGCAGACGCTCTTGCCCGGCAGCACCTCGATCGGCGCATTCGGCAGCTCGGCGCGGATCAGCGACACCGCTTCATAGATCGCCCTCTCCGCCTGCGGCGCCAGCCGATAATGCAGCGCCAGCGAATAGCCCTTGTCCTCGAGCAGAATGCCGGGGCTGAGCTTGGCGATCGCAGCGAGACGGCGCTTCAATTCCTTGTCGAGCGGCGGCGCGTGCGCGGCGACCGCCTCGCTGTCCGGCTGCAGCCGCATCTCGGCGCCATGGCCGCCGACCGCGGGAAACTGCTCCGGCGCGAAGATCAGGTCGATGTCGTTGAGCGAGCGGCCGCTGACGAGCGCCAGCGCGCCGCCGGTGCGATCATGCAGGTGCTTGAGCGTGGTCGCGAGCTCCGGCGGCACCCAGACCTCGCGCGGCGTCGGCGCAAAATCGAGCAAGGTGCCGTCGATATCGAGCAGCACCGCGGTGCGATCCAGCGGCGGAATCAGCGATGCCGGCGCCGGCATGCTGCCGGTCGTCATGTCAGGGGTGATGTCGTCATCCAGAGGCATTTCGGCCAATTCATGCTTCGTCATAGTCTACTCCACAAATGCCAACGGTCGCGCGACAGATTCGAGCGGTTTTCGCTCGGCCGCGACGGCATAGCGCCACGCGACGGCTGCGGCGACCAACATGAGTGCCGACCCCAAGAGGTAGCCGGCGAACACGCTGTTGCGCGATCCGGTGTCGATCAGCACGCCGAACAGCGCCGGTCCGATCACGCCGCCGATGCCGGTGCCCACAGCATAGAAGACGGCGATCGCAAGCGCGCGGACCTCGAGCGGAAACGTCTCGCTGACGGTGAGATAGGCGGCGCTCGCCGCCGGCGAGGCGAAGAAGAAGATCACCATCCAGGCAATGGTCTGGGTCTGCGCGCTGAACACGCCGATCGAGAACAGATAGCCTGATAGCGCCAGCAGCGCGCCCGAGATGCCATAGGTCAGCGTGATCATGGTGCGGCGGCCAAGCGTGTCGAACAGGCGGCCGAGCAGCAGCGGACCGAGGAAGTTGCCGGCCGCGAATGGCAGGATGTACCAGCCGACATTGCTGGCGGCGATGCCGAAGAAATCGGTCAGGATCAGCGCGAAGGTGAAGAAGATCGCGTTGTAGAAGAACGCCTGCGCGGCCATCAGCGTCAGTCCGACCAGCGAGCGCTGCCGGTAGGTGGAGAACAGCGTCACCGCGACCTCGCGCAGCGGCGTGTGGTCGCGCATCCGGAGCCTGATCTTCTCGAAGCCTTCGCTCGGCTGCTCGTGACCGAGCACGGAGGTCTCGATACCGGCGACGATCCTGTGGGCCTCTTCGGGGCGTCCATGGATCATCAGCCAGCGCGGGCTTTCCGGAATCCACATCCGCATCAGCAGAACGACGAGGCCGAGCACCGCGCCGGTGAAATAGGCGATCCGCCAGCCGTGATCCGGCGCAAGCAACGCAGGATCGAGCAGGACGATGGCGCTCAGCGCCCCGATCGCGGCGCCGATCCAGAAGCTGCCGTTGATGACGAGATCGGTCCAGCCGCGATAGCGCGCCGGCACCAGCTCCTGAATGGTCGAATTGATCGCAGTGTATTCGCCGCCAATGCCGGCGCCGGTGAGAAAACGAAACAGCGCATAGCTCGCGACGTTCCACGACAGCGCGGTCGCAGCCGTCGCCGAGAGATAGAGCGCGAGCATGATGAAGAACAGCTTTTTGCGCCCGATCCGGTCGGTGAGCCAGCCGAAGCCGAGCGCGCCGAGCACGGCGCCGGCGAGATAGGCGCTGCTGGCAAGTCCGACATCGGCGTTGGAGAAGCTCATGGTCGGGCTCTCCTTCAGCGCGCCTGACAAAGCACCGGCGAGCGTCACCTCGAGCCCGTCGAGAATCCAGGTGATGCCGAGCGCCAGCACGACACGGGTGTGGAAACCGCTCCAGCTGAGATTGTCGAGCCGAAGCGGGATCGAGGTCTCGATGATGCGGCCGTCATCTGGCGTGCCTTGAGCCACCGCCGCATGCGTCGTCGCAGAGCTCAATTGTGTCCGCTGCAGTGTCATCAGAACCGACCAATGAGAAAAGCCCCGGAACGTTGTGTTCCAAGGTTCTCTTTCCCAGGATTGCGGCAAACGGAGTGCCCGCCACGCGACGTCAACGCCGCAGGTCGGCAAGGGTTCCCGCAATGCGGCAATGCGCGGAGAAGCGCCGCATCACTGAAAGCAGTTCGAGTGGAATTGGTTGCGTCGTCCCGGCGCAGGCCGGGTCCCATACGCCGCGGCCATGGGAAAGGGCAAGCGGCTAGTTATCCGTGCGTCAACGATCGGCGGTGGTTATGGGTCCCGGCCTACGCCGGGACGACGATAGTTGATAGGCCAGCGTAAACTTTATGCCGCGCGGATGTTCGCCATGAAGCGGTCGAGCTCCTCGCGCAGCCGCGAGCTCTCGACCGACAGCGAGCGGGCCGAGTTCAGCACCTCTTCGGAGGCGACACCCGTCTCGGTGGCGCCGCGGTTGACCTGGGTGACGCTGGAGGCCGCTTCCTGGGTGCCCTGCGCAACGTTCTGCACACTGCGCGCGATCTCCTGCGTTGCCGCGCTCTGCTGCTCGACCGAGCTCGCGATGTTGGTCGCGATCCCGGAGATCTGACCGATCGTGCCGCCGATCTCCTTGATCGCGGCGACCGATTCCTGCGTCGCGGCCTGCATGCCCGAGATGTGGGTGGAGATCTCGTCGGTGGCTCGCGCGGTCTGGCTCGCCAGCGACTTCACCTCGGCAGCGACCACCGCAAAGCCGCGGCCCGCATCGCCGGCGCGCGCGGCCTCGATGGTGGCGTTCAGCGCCAGCAGGTTGGTCTGTTCGGCGATCGCCGTGATCAGCTTGACCACGTCGCCGATCTCCTGCGCAGCGCGCGAGAGCTTGCCGATCCGGGCATCGGTCTGCTCGGCCTGACGCACGGCGGAATCCGCGATCTGGCTGGATTCCTTGGCGCGGCGGCCGATCTCGTCGACCGACGCCGACAGCTCCTCGGTCGCGGAGGCCACCGATTGCATGTTGCTGGAGGCCTCCT
The DNA here is from genome assembly GCA_036383375.1 of Bradyrhizobium sp. Classification (GTDB taxonomy): domain Bacteria; phylum Pseudomonadota; class Alphaproteobacteria; order Rhizobiales; family Xanthobacteraceae; genus Bradyrhizobium. Next base: position 5,667 of record DASVOL010000598.1, read on the forward strand.
CGGAGGCGCCGGCGACCTGGCTCGACAGGTTCTGCGTGGTCTCGGCCGTGCGGGTCAGCGTGCCGGCCGCGGATTCGAGCTGCACGGCGGAAGCCGACACGTTGGAGACGATCGAGCCGACGGCGGATTCGAATTCGTCGGCGAAACGAATGAGCTCGGCGCGCCGTGCGGTGGCGCTCGCCTTGTTCTGCGCTTCCTGCGTCGCGGCATCGCGCTCGGCCTTGGCGACCGCCTGGACCTTGAACTCCTCGACGGCGCCGGCCATCTCGCCGAGTTCGTCGCGACGGCCGAGGCCCGGCAGCACGACATCGAAATTGCCGGCCGCGAGCTCGCGCATCGCTGCACACATCGCCGCGATCGGGCGCGAAATGCCCTTGCCGAGCAGGAAGGCCCACACCAGCCCGAGCACGAAGCTGCCGGCGGCAAGCATCAGGATCAGCTGCTCGGTTTCGCCGATCATGGAATGCGATTCGGTCTCGAGCCGCTTCTGGTCGGCGAGCAGGTCGGACTTCATCGCCGCCGCACCCTGGCTGATAGCGGCCGCGGATTCCGTCATCTCGACGGTCAATTCGTCGATCGACTTGGCATTCGCGATCAGCTTGGCCAGCGCCTCGCGGTACTCTTCGAGCAACGCGGTGATGTCCTTCACGCCCTGGGCGATCCGCTCGTTCTGCGAGGTGATCCCCTTCACGAGGTTGTCGGCGAATTTCAGCCGGGCGAGCGCGCTGGAGGCGACTGTCTTGTCGCCGTTGACGACGAAGGTGTTGACCGCCCCGGTGATCGACTGCAGCTGATCCGAAACTTTCTTGGCGCCGAACTGGATCGACTGCAGCTCGGAATCATCGGCATTGCTCGGCAGATCGTCGAGCTTGTAGCGCATCGAGGTCGCGCTGCGGACCAGCCTGTTCTGCGCGGTCTGCGCGCTCTCGTCCTTGATGCGGACGATCTCGGCAAAGATCTTGGTGAAGGCGCGGAATTCGCGCTCCAGCTTGGTGATCTGATCGAGCCGGACCGGATTGGTGGTGCCCTTCATCGACGCCACGATGGCGTCCTTCAGGCTGGCCTCGGCGGCGAGCGCGGCCTTGGCGTCGTCCTCCTTGCCGGTGGCGACGTAGTAGCGCGCCAGCGAACGGTAGGAGATCAGTTCGCGATCGATATTGCGGGCAAGATCGGCTTCCGCGACGCTCTGGCGGTAGGAGCCGACGCCGGCGGAGACCCGCTCGAAGCCCATATAGGCAAAGCCCATGGTGGCCGCCGACAGCGCCAGCGTGACGGCAAAGCCGAGCATGATCTTGGCTTGAAATCTGAGGGTTGGGAACCTGATCGACAGCGATCGCTTGAGTCCCGGCATTCCAACCCCCGTCTTCATTCTGAAAACCACGCGGGGTCCGGCAGCAACCCGCCCCAGCCCCCGGAGGGCAAAACTAAGGCAGAATCAATAAGGCCCGGTAAATGGGCAACAGGATCAGCCAATTCGACGCGCTACTACCTTGGTCGGGCTCGGGGGGTGGGCAAGGCGATTGACGCGCGGGTCCGGCCCGATACTTTAGAACCGATCAAACCTGTCCCTGCCCGGGCCAGGAGAACACATCGGGAGGTGTCCCATGTCATCGCGTCGAGCGGCGCCGCTGGCGCTTGCGGCGAGCGTCGCTGCCGGCAAAGTCGCCCGGCCCAAGTCGCCCGGCCCATGACATTTCCCCTCACGACCTAGAACCGGCAGGCCTGACCGCAACCAAATCGCGGCATGGCCCGTATGCCCTTACGACCCGCGCGGTCACGACCGGCCGCGCCAAGAAAAACAAAAAATTCTGGTCAGGGAGAACGCCTTTGGCGAAGCAGAACGGCAGCGCCACCGACAGTATCGTCGTGGTGCAGGCAAAGACCGACGGACCGCGGCAAGCAGCCGACGAGATCGCGCGCCAATTGGCGGCGGCTGATTTCGCCATGCTCGTGGTGTTCGTTTCGCCGTTCTATGACCCGAAGGAATTCATTGCCGAATTGTCGCGGCAGATGGGCGACATTCCGATCTTCGGCTGCACCACGGCCGGCGAACTGTCGCCCGGCGGCTGGGACGAGGACAGCGTCGTCGCGATGGGCTTCAACGCCGCCGATTTCGTCATCGCGGCCCGACCGCTGTTCGATCTCGCGACGTTCCGGGTCGATCACGGCCGCTCGATGTGCACCGAGCTGCAGATCGAATTCGCGCAACGCACCGAGCATTGCGATCACACCGACGATTCCTTCGGGCTGCTCTTCATCGATGGCATGTGCCAGCGTGAGGAAACCATCATGTCGGCGATCTATGCATCGCTCGGCGACATCCCGGTGGTCGGCGGCTCCGCCGGCGATGGCCTGCGTTTCGAGAAGTCGTGGGTCTTTCACGGCGGCGAGGCCCATACCGACGCAGCCGTCCTGATCCTGATCCGGACCCGACTGCCGTTCCGCACCTTCAAGTGCGACCATTTCGAGCCGACCTCGACCAAGATGGTGGTGACCGAGGCCGACATCGAGCACCGTATCGTCAAGGAATTGAATGCCGAACCGGCCGCGCTGGAATATTCCCGCGCCGTCGGCCTCAGCGACAGCAAGCTCGAATTGTTCTCCTTTGCCGCGCATCCGGTCCTGGTGCGAGTCGGCGGCGCCTATTACGCGCGGTCGATCCAGCGCACCAATCCGGACGGGTCGCTGCAATTCTTCTGCGCGATCGACGAGGGCATGGTGCTGACGGTGGCGCGCGAGCGCGACCCGATCGACGTGACCAGCCGCCTGCTCAAGGAGCTGACCGAGGATCTCGGCGAGGTCTCGATGTTCATCGGCTTCGAATGCGTGCTGCGCCGGCTCGATGTCGAGCAGCGCCAGCTGTCGCGGGAGATGTCGGAGCTCTATCGCCGCAACAAAGTGATTGGCTTTCAGACCTATGGCGAGCAGTATCGCTCCATGCATGTCAACCAGACGCTGACCGGCATCGCCATCGGCAAGCGGGCTGTCGCGCCGCAATGACCGACAGCAAGACCACGCGCATTGCCGCCCTCGAACGCGAAGCCGAGAAGCTGCGCAAGATCAACGCCGCGCTGATGTCGCGGGTCGAACGGTCGACCGACCAGCAGCTCAACGCTTTCTCGCTGTTCGAGACCGCCATCGCGCTGGATCAGCAGGTGCGCGACCGCACCCAGCAGCTGAAGCAGGCGCTGCAATCGCTGGAGAAAACCAACGGACGCCTGCTGCAGGCCAAGCAGCAGGCCGAGGCCGCAAGCTCGCTGAAATCATCGGTGCTGGTTTCGGTGACGCACGACCTGTTGCAGCCGCTCAACGCGGCGCGGCTGACGCTGTCCGCGCTGACCGAGATGGCCAGCGAGCCCAAGAGCGTCGCGCTGACCGATCAGATCGACCGTTCGCTGGCGACGCTGGAAGACATGCTGCGGACGCTGCTCGACATCTCGAAGCTCGATGCCGGCGTGCTCCGGCCCGAATTCGGTCCGGTCGCGATCGCCTCGCTGTTCGAGCCGCTGGAGCACGAGTTTGTGGCAACCGCCGCCAAGCGCAACCTCGACTTCCGGATCATGCCGACGTCGGCGGTGGTGCGCTCCGACCCGCTGATGCTGCGCCGGATCCTGCAGAACCTTTTGGCCAATGCGCTGCGCTACACCCAACGTGGCACCGTGCTGATGGGCTGCCGCCTCAAGGGCGACGACATCTGCATCGAGGTGCATGATACCGGGCCGGGCATCCCGGAAGCCCAGCGCGAAGCCATCTTCGTCGAGTTTCAGCGCGGCGACGCCGGCGCCGGCGACAAGGCGGGTATCGGGCTCGGTCTTTCGATCGTGCGCCGGTTTGCCGATTTGCTCGGCCACAACATCAGGCTGAGTTCGCGCGCCGGCAAGGGCTCGGTGTTCTCGGTCACCGTACCTCGCACCTTCGATCCGGTTGCGATCCCGGTGCGCGAACAGGCCAGCGTCGACTATCGCTACGGCGGCATGGAGGGCGCGAAGATCCTGCTGATCGAGAACGACCTCTCGAGCGCCGAAGGCCTCGCCCATCTCTTGGAGAAATGGGGCTGCGACGTCGCGGTGACGATCTCCAAGACCGAGGCGCTGGAGCGCATCCACGCGCTCGACGGAATTCCCGACGCGATCATCGCCGACCTGCACCTCGACAATGGCGAGACCGGCATCCAGGCCGTCGACGTGATCCGCGGCGAGATCAACGCCAAGGTCCCGGCGATCATCGTGACCGCCGATTACTCGGCCAAGGCCGCTTCCGACGTCTC
>DASVOL010000599.1:0-14163 GCA_036383375.1 Bradyrhizobium sp.
TCCTTCTTCTCGCGGGTCGAGTTCACCACGCCGGTGCCCGACTGCAGGATGCCGGAATAGATGCGGCAGAACGTGATGGTACCGACGAAGGGGTCGTCCATGATCTTGAACGCGAGCAGCGCCAGCGGCTCCTTGTCGTCCGCCTTGCGCACGACTTCGTTGCCGTCATCATCGGTGCCCTTGATCGCCGGCACGTCGATCGGCGACGGCAGATAGTCGACGACGGCGTCGAGCAGCGGCTGCACGCCCTTGTTCTTGAACGCGGAACCGCACAGCACCGGATAGAACGCGCCAGTCAGCACGGCCTTGCGGATCAGGCGCTTCAGGGTCGCCTCGTCCGGCTCCTTGCCGTCGAGGAAGGCGGCCAGAGCATCGTCGTCGAGCTCGACGGCGGCTTCCACCATCTTCTCGCGATATTCCTTGGCCTGCTCGACCAGATCTTCCGGGATGTCGACATAGTCGAACTTGGCGCCGAGCGATTCATCGTTCCAGACGATGCCCTTCATCTTCACGAGGTCGACGAGACCCTTGAAGTTGTTCTCGGCACCGATCGGCAGCTGAATCGCGATCGGCTTGGCGCCGAGGCGGTCGACGATGTCGGACAGGCACTTGAAGAAGTCCGCACCGGTCTTGTCCATCTTGTTGGCGAAGACGATGCGCGGAACCTTGTACTTGTCGCCCTGGCGCCAGACGGTCTCGGTCTGCGGCTCGACGCCCTGGTTGGAGTCGAGAACGCAAACGGCGCCGTCGAGCACGCGCAGCGAACGCTCGACTTCAATGGTGAAGTCGACGTGGCCGGGAGTGTCGATGATGTTCAGGCGCTTGCCGTTCCAGAACGCGGTGGTGGCAGCCGAGGTGATCGTGATGCCACGCTCCTGCTCCTGCTCCATCCAGTCCATCGTCGCGGCACCTTCGTGCACTTCGCCGATCTTGTGGCTCTTGCCGGTGTAATACAGGATGCGCTCGGTGGTCGTGGTCTTGCCGGCGTCGATATGCGCCATGATACCGAAGTTACGGTAGTCCTCGATGGCATGTTGGCGGGGCATGAGACTGTTCCTTAAATTCCGTTGTTCGCCTTACCAGCGATAGTGCGAGAAGGCGCGGTTGGCTTCCGCCATCCGGTGCACATCTTCACGCTTCTTCACGGCGTTGCCGCGATTGTTCGAGGCGTCGAGCAGCTCCGCCGAGAGACGCTCCGTCATGGTCTTCTCGTTGCGCTCACGGGCGGCCGAGATCAGCCAGCGGATGCCGAGCGCCTGACGGCGCACCGAGCGGACTTCCACCGGCACCTGGTAGGTCGCGCCGCCGACGCGGCGGGAACGAACCTCGATGGTCGGCATCACGTTCTCGAGCGCCTGCTCGAACACGCCGAGCGGGGGCTGCTTGGTCTTGGCCTCGATCATGCCGAGCGCACCGTAGACGATGTTTTCGGCGACCGACTTCTTCCCGGCGTACATCACCGAGTTCATGAACTTCGTAATGATGATGTTCCCGAACTTCGGATCCGGAAGAACTTCACGCTTCTCAGCAGAATGGCGACGCGACATCTGATCGTTTCCCGCTTACTTCGGACGCTTCGCGCCGTACTTCGAACGACGCTGCTTACGGTTCTTGACGCCCTGGGTATCCAGCACGCCACGGAGGATGTGGTAGCGCACGCCGGGCAAATCCTTGACGCGGCCGCCGCGGATCATGACCACCGAGTGCTCCTGCAGGTTATGGCCCTCACCCGGGATGTAGCCGATCACCTCGAAGCCGTTGGTCAGGCGCACCTTGGCGACCTTACGAAGCGCCGAGTTCGGCTTCTTCGGGGTCGTGGTGTAGACGCGCGTGCACACGCCGCGCTTCTGCGGCGACTGCTGCAGCGCCGGCACCTTCTTACGCGACTTCTGCACTTCACGCGGATTTGCGATCAGCTGGTTGATCGTCGGCATGCAGCCTTCACCCTTTAGTTCGCGCGGAAACCTTGAATGGCTCCGCAAATTTCTTCTCAGGACTAGCCGTCCCGTACGGCCCGCTCGACGCGGAACAAACACCCGCGCAAAGCGAAATCGCGCCAACCACTCATCACTGAGCGGAAAGCGCATCGACGCCACAGAGGACCGCGATTCCGAACCGTTCAGCGTTCGCTGTCCGGTCCGCTACCGAGGTCATGCATCCGAATTCACTCTCAAGAGGACGTGCTCAAGAGAACTAAAATCGTCCTGGCATTGCCTAGCTATCATCGACAGCGTTTGAGCGGCATTCGTCGAGGTTGGTGCCCGTCCGGCGCCTGAAAAAGGGCCTTCGGGTGTTCCGTTCCGACGCTGGCGTAGCTCACCGCCTGTCGTTAAGTGAGCGCCTTGTATAAGCGAGAGATAGTGAAGTCAAGCAAAACGACAAGCAAAGAAACGCCTCTGGCGCTTGCAGATTTCGCATTTCGCGGCGCTCGCCGGGCGTCGAAATATGACAGCGTCCGCGACTCCCCTCGCCCGAATCCGAATCCCCGGCACGTCAGCGGAATCGCATTATACCCGGATATAATATGATTAGAAACAATTCTCCCCAACTTGGACCTGAAGGCGAAATTCGAAACTAAGCCTTTATTTGCCATTCGCAGCGCAAAAATTGCGGTCTACGGCCACGGAAAGCGTCATGAAGTACACCGACATCGCGATCATCGGCGGAGGTCTTGCGGGCTCGACCGCGGCCGCCATGCTCGGCCGTGCCGGGATACCGACCGTCCTGATCGACCCCCATCAGGTCTACCCCTTCGACTTCCGCGTCGAAAAGATCGGCGGCGACCTCCAGCTCGCGCGATTCGCCAGGACCGGCCTTGCCGAATCCGTACTCCGTTCGGCGACGCTGGACGGCGAGAACTGGATCGCGCGATTCGGCCATCTGCTCGACCGGCAACCGAGCCGGCAGTACGGCATCATGTATGACGCGCTGATCGCCGCGATTCGGGCCGAGATCGCCGCTCCGGCGGAATTCATCCGCGACAAGGTCGTCAATGTCGCGACCAGCTCCGAGCGGCAGCGGCTGGTGCTGTCGGGCGGCGAGGAAATCTCGGCGCGCCTCGTGGTACTCGCCAACGGCCTGAATGTCGGGCTGCGCCGGATGCTCGGCATCGAGCGGCTGGTGACCAGCTTCTGCCACTCGATCTCGCTCGGCTTCGATTTCGTGCCCGTAGGCCGCCCCGCCTTCCCGTTCGCGGCCATGACCTATTTCTCGGAGCGGCCGAGCGACCGCATCCCCTACATCACGCTGTTTCCGGTCGGAAACCGGATGCGCGCCAACCTCTTCACCTATCGACAGGCCGACGATCCGTGGCTCCGTGCGATGCGGCGCAATCCGGTCGAGACGCTGAATGCCGCGCTGCCGCGGCTGCGCCGGCTCACCGGCGAATTCGACGTCGCCGGCGACATCAAGATCAGGCCGGCCGACGTCTATGTCAGCACCGGCTATCGGCAGGCCGGCGTCGTGCTGGTCGGCGACGCCTTCGCCAGCACCTGCCCCGTCACCGGCACCGGGACCGACAAGGTATTCACCGACGTGTCCCAGCTCTGCAATGTCCACATCCCGGCCTGGCTCGCGACCGACGGCATGGGCGAGGAGAAGATCACGGCGTTCTACGACGATCCGGTCAAGACGGAATGCGACGCCTGGTCGAACGCCAAGGCGTTCAACTTCCGCGAGGTGTCGATCGGCAGCGGGCCGTACTGGCAGGCCCAGCGCTGGGCGCGCTTCCTCGGCTATCTCGGCCGGGGCTCGCTGCGCCGGTTGCAGCGCCCGCAGGCGGCGTCAGCGACCCGGCCGGCTGGTCACTTCCGGCAACGTCCGCACGCTGCCGACAGGGCGTAGCGCCCGGACGCCATGAGCAACGGGGCGAGTATCACGCTTCCTCGTCGTCGTCCTCATCCTCGTCGTCTTCATCATCGTCCGCGTCGTCGTCATCCTCGTCGTCCGCGTCGTGATGCTTATGCCCCTGGTCGTCCCACAGCTTGCGATAGACGCCGCCCCTCGCCAGCAGCTCCTCGTGCGAACCGCGTTCGATCGCCCTGCCGCCTGATATCACGATGATCTCGTCCATCTCGACCACCGAGGTCAGACGGTGCGTCGACCAGATCATGGTGCGGCCCTCGGCGACCTTGAGCAGCGTGCGGTTGATCGCCGCCTCCGTGGTCTGGTCGAGCGCCGAGGTGGCCTCGTCGAGCAACAGCACTGACGGGTTGCGGATGATCGCGCGTGCGATCGCGACGCGCTGGCGCTGGCCGCCGGACAGGGTATCGCCGCGCTCGCCGACCGGCGTGTCGTATCGCTGCGGCAGGCTCATGATGTAGCGATGGATCTCGGCCTTCTTCGCGGCGTCCTCGACCTCCGCGTCGGTGGCGCCTTCCTTGCCGAGCCGGATGTTCTCGCGGATCGACATGTTGAACAGCATGTTCTCCTGGAACACGACCGCCATGCTGGCCCGCAGCGATTCGCGCGTCACCCGGCGGATGTCGACGCCGTCGATGGCGACGCGGCCCTCGTCCGGCACGTAGAGCCGCAGGATCAGGTTGATCAGCGTGCTCTTGCCGGAGCCGCTGGGACCGACGATCGCAATGCTCTTGCCGGCATTGAGCTTGAGGCTGAGATTGTCGAGCACCGGCGTCTGCGCCCCCTCATACTGGAAGGTCACGCGGTCGAACGAGATGTCGTTGGTGATGCGCGGCAGGTCCGGCGCACCGGGACGGTCGGCGCCGCGGGTCGGCTCGTCGAGCAGCTCCTGGATGTGCCGCACCGCCGCCGCCGACGAGATCGACACCGGGATGAAATGCATGAGATGGGCGATGTTGTACGACACCTCCCAGAATGCGCTCTCGAAGGTCACGAAGGTGCCGACCGTGATCTGCCCCTTGGTGGCGAGATAGGCGCCGATCGCCAACACGACGAGGTGGAGCAGCAGCACCGAAATGGTGACGGTGCGCTCCACCATGGTCGACAGGAACATGGCTGACGCGGCCTTGGCACGGACGTCGCGGTTGCGCAGCGTGAACCAGCCGAGCGCCCGGCGCTGCAGATTGAATGCCTTCACCACCGCCTGGGCGGCGACGTTCTCCTGCACCATGCCGAGCAATGCGGCTTCGTTCTGCTTCTGCTCGTAATTGGCCTGCACCGCCTTCGGCGTCAGGATGCGCGGCCCGATCAGGGTGATCGGAAACACCAGCAGGGCGACCGCGGCAAGCTGCCAGTTGAGGAACAGCATCAGGATGATGCCGGCCACCAGTTCGAGGCCCGGCAGCGCCGCGCTGTTGGCGAAGGTCTTGATCGAGCCCTCGAAGGCCGACAGATCGATCGAGAAGCGGGACAGGATCTCGCCGCGCTTGGTACGCGCGAAATAGGCCGACGGCAGGTTCTGGACGTGGTCGAAGATCCGGGTCCGGACGTCGGCGATGATGCCCGCGCCAAGCCGCGCATCCCAACGCTCGTACCAGACCGCGATGATCGAGGTGACGATGCCGGCGACTGCGAGCACGCCGAGGATCTTGTAAAGGGCCTGGAAATCCTCCTCGCCGAGCGCGTCGTCGATCAGGAATTTCAGGCTCAGCGGCATGATGACGTTGAACAACGTCTCGACCAGCACGCCGACGGCGACGAAAGCGAGCGGCTTCTTGTAGTTGGTCAGGATCGGCTTGACGAAGCCGAAGATCGTGGAGAGCGCGCCGGCGGCTTCCTTGGCGGTGAAGACGACGAGGTCCTCGTCATCATCGTCGTCGAGCTCGAACTCGTCGTCCTCGTCATCATCATCGTCGTCATCGGCCGGCTTGGCGGAGACCGGCTTGGCGGGCGCGGTTGCCGCCGGCGGAGCGGCCGCAGACTTCTTCTTCAGCTCGGGATCATCGGCCGCCGATCGATTCGGATCGTCTGATGCAGGAGGTCTGGGCGCCATGAAACCAACCGATGCTCCACGGCCGGCATGACCGCAAATCGAAACCGCAGCGGCGAATGCTGCGGTATAATCCTATGCGATCACAATGAATTCGGCAAAGCGTTTGGAACAGCGCGGCGCGCGGTGCCGCGCGCCGGCGCCGCTAGTCGTCGTGATCCGCCTCGACCTTGTCGAAGAAGGAATAGCGCAGGCTGTCGGAGTCGGCGTACCACTGCCCCGGCCCCTTGTTGGCGGCAAGCGTCAACGTCCACAGCGCATCGGTGCAGTCGCGGCGGTGCATCGACAGGTCGAAGCCGTTGCCGAAGAACAATTCCGACCATTCCCACCAGGTGCCGAGCTTCTTCACGCCGCGCAGCAGGTCGTAGCGATCGATCACCGCCGGCGCCATGTCCGAGGTCACCGACGCGAATACGACACCGGTCTTGACCACGCGGTTGAGCTCGCGCACCCCGCGCACCACTTGCTTCTCGCCGAGATGGCACAGCGAGGTCTCGAACACGAAGTCGAACTCGTTGTCCTTGAACGGCATGTCGGCGATCGAGCCGAGCTTGTTGTACTTCTTGAGCGCCTTCGGCGTCTTGCCGTGGATGTAGCGGTTGTTTTCGATGCCCCAGGCGTCGATGCCACGCTCGCGCAGCGCGCCGACCAGCTCGCCGCTGGCGGAGCCGGCGATCAGCAGCTTGTAGCCCTTCGCCCTGCCCCACACCGTCTTGATCAGGTCGGTCAGATAGGCCGGGTCGGTGAAGTTGCGCCAGACTTCGCTGTAGGGACCGGCGCCGCGATAGTTCTCGAAATAGGTGCGGTCGATCTTGTCGGACAGCGCGCCTTCGTCCTGCGCACGGGCGCGACGCAGCCGCATCATCTCGGTGACGACGATGTCGGTCGCGGCATCGGAGGAATCGAGCAGCCCGTTCAGTGTCGAATCGAACAGATAGTCGCCGACCACCACGATGCCGGGATGCTCCTTCGGATCCGGGCGGTGGTTGGTCATGACGTCGCGCACCGGCAGGCCGCCCGGCAGCGCGTTGACCGACGACAGCCAGCGATGGGTTTTGCCCTCGAGGAAATGCGCACGGGCATCGCCGAGCGAGGCCGGCAGCGACTTCAGCGCGGCGTCGATCAGTTCCTCGTCGCTGAGATTGGCGAAGGCGAGCGCGTCGGAGCCGGCGATCAGCCAGTTCAGCACGCCGTGCTTGCCGACGTCGTGGCGCGCGCCCTCATTGTAGACGCAGCAGCCGCCGAACGCTTCCGACATGAACCAGGCGCCAGGAATCTTCTCGCCCCAGAACGGCTCGTCGAACAGGATCGAGACGCGCAGATAGTGCGCCGGACGGTCGAAATAGGCGACGTGCTTGACCATCGACTTGCGCAGCTGCTCGCCGTCCCAGCGCATGGTGGCGAGCCAGGAGTGCGGCAGGCAGACCAGCACGAGGTCGAAGTCGCGCGTCTCCGGTCCCTTGCCGTTCATCATGTTGAGCTGGTAGCGGCCGCCTTCGGTCTTGCCGACCTTGAGCACGCGATGGTTGAGCTGGATGTCGGCGTTGACCTCCGAGCGCAGGCAATCGATCAACTGCTCGTTGCCGTTCTGGATCGAATACAGGCCGATATAGCCGTCGACGTCCATGACGTAGTTCTTCAGCGCGTTGAGGCCGTTGGTGTTGTGGCTCTCGGTCGCAAGATCGGAGCGCGCCATCACCTTGAAGAACCGCTTGGCGGTCACGTCCTCGACCTCTTCGTCGAGGATCTGCTCGGCGGTCTTGTAGGCCCACGGATGCTCGTTGTCGTGGGCGCCGACGCCCTCGTAATACTCGATCGGCGACACCAGGTCGGCGCAGCGCTTGCGGAACGCCTCGATCGCGGCCGCGGTCTTCGCGCCGTATTTGCGGCGCATGCCGGGAACGTCGGCCAGCAGTTCGCCGTCGAGCTGCACCTGCTCGGCGTCCATCGGGATGGTCTGCAGGCCGAAATGCTGGATCAGCTCGCGCAGCGGGTCGGGTCCCGTCATCGAGTAATCGTAGATCTCGGCGACGCCGGCCTCGTACATCGCGGGCGCGGTGTCGAATTTGCGCGTGACGACCTTGCCCCCGAGACGGTTCGACGCCTCGAAGATGGTGATGCGGCAGAGGTCGCCGAGTTTGCGCTTCAGATACCAGGCGCTCATCAGCCCCCCGGGGCCGCCGCCTACAATCGCCAAGTCCAGCATATCGATTCCGTCGTCTCCGGCACGAGCCAAACAGCCGGTCTAAGTCACCCTAGCAAAGGCACTTTTTTGCCTGAAGGGAAGATGAACAAACTGCGTCCCTGCACCGCAGCAAGGGAAGAAAGCAACAAAAAGGCCGGCAGAACGCCGGCCTTCTCGTCGCACCCGTAGTCTTGCGGATGCCTATTCCGCCGGCGGCAGCGCCAGCGGCTCCGCCTCCGGAGCCGTCGGCACGATCGCCGCCTGCTGCTTCTCGCGCTCGTCGAGGATCAGCTTGTCGCGCTTGACCGCAACTTCGCGGATCCGGGCCATCGAGGCGCCGGTGCCGGCCGGGATCAGGCGGCCGACAATAACGTTCTCCTTGAGGCCTTCGAGCGGGTCCACCTTGCCGTTGACGGCAGCTTCGGTGAGCACGCGCGTGGTCTCCTGGAACGACGCCGCCGAGAAGAACGAGCGGGTCTGCAAGCTCGCCTTGGTGATGCCGAGCAGAACCGGCGTCCCCGTGGCGGGCTTCTTGCCCTCCTCCTTGGCCTTGGTGTTGAGCGCGTCGAACTCGATCTTGTCGACCTGCTCGCCCGAGATCATGTCGGTGTCGCCCTGATCGGTGACCTCGACCTTCTGCAGCATCTGACGGACAATCACCTCGATGTGCTTGTCGTTGATGAGCACGCCCTGCAGCCGGTAGACCTCCTGGATTTCGTTGACCAGATAGGCAGCGAGTTCCTCGATGCCCTTGATCGCCAGGATGTCGTGCGGCGCCGGATTGCCTTCGACGATGAAATCGCCCTTTTCGACGATGTCGCCGTCCTGAAGGTGGATGTGCTTGCCCTTCGGGATCAGGTACTCGCGCGGCTCCTCGGTCTTGTCCATCGGCTCGATCGAGATGCGGCGCTTGTTCTTGTAGTCGCGGCCGAAGCGGATCGTTCCCGCGGTCTCCGCGATGATCGCCGCATCCTTCGGCTTGCGAGCCTCGAACAGTTCGGCCACCCGCGGCAGACCGCCGGTGATGTCACGCGTCTTGGCGCTCTCGGTCGAGATACGCGCCAGGATGTCGCCGGGCATCACCTTCGCGCCGACGTCGACCGACAGAATGGCGTCGACCGACAGCATGTAGCGGGCATCGCCGCCACGCGCGAGCTTCATCACCTTGCCGTCCTTGCCCTTGACCACGATGGCCGGACGCAGGTCCGAACCGCCGCGCGTCGTGCGCCAGTCGATGACCACGCGCTTGGCGATACCGGTCGATTCGTCGAGCGTTTCCGAGATCGACTGGCCTTCGACCAGATCCTCGAACCCGATCGTGCCCTCGACTTCGGTGAGCACCGGGCGGGTATAGGGATCCCATTCCGCGATGCGCTGGCCGCGCTTGACCATGTCGCCTTCGTCGACGTGCATCTTCGAACCGTACTGAATACGGTGCGTCGCACGCTCGGTGCCGTCGGCATCGACGATCGCAACGACCATGTTGCGCACCATCGCGACCAGATTGCCTTCGCTGTTGCGGGCGATGGCCTTGTTCCGGATCACGATCTTGCCGTCGAAGTTCGATTCGACGAACGACTGCTCGTTGAGCTGCGCGGCGCCGCCGATGTGGAACGTGCGCATCGTCAGCTGGGTGCCGGGTTCACCGATCGACTGCGCCGCGATGACGCCGACGGCCTCACCGTGGTTGACCGGGGTGCCGCGAGCCAGATCGCGGCCGTAGCACTTGGCGCAGATGCCGTTGACGAGCTCGCAGGTCAGTGCCGAGCGGATCTTCACTTCCTGGATGCCGGCCTGCTGGATCGCGTCGACATGGGTCTCCTCCATCAAGGTGTCACGCTTGATGATGACCTCGTTGGTGGCGGGATCGCGCACGTCGTCGCAGGCCGTGCGGCCCAGGATGCGCGAGCCGAGCGAGGCAACGACCGTGCCGGCATCGACGATGGCGCGCATCTTGATGCCGAGCGTGGTGCCGCAATCGGTCTGCGTAATGATGCAGTCCTGCGCGACGTCGACCAGACGGCGGGTCAGGTAGCCGGAGTTCGCGGTCTTCAACGCGGTATCCGCGAGGCCCTTACGGGCGCCGTGGGTCGAGTTGAAGTACTCGAGCACCGACAGACCTTCCTTGAAGTTGGAAATGATCGGCGTCTCGATGATCTCGCCCGACGGCTTGGCCATCAGGCCGCGCATGCCGGCGAGCTGACGCATCTGGGCCGGCGAACCACGCGCACCGGAGTGCGCCATCATGTAGATCGAGTTGATGTCGGCATCCGCGCCCGCCGCCGTCTTCTTGGTGGACGAGATCTCCTTCATCATCGCCTTGGCGACTTCTTCACCGGCCTTCGACCAGGCGTCGACGACCTTGTTGTACTTCTCGCCATGGGTGATCAGGCCGTCATTGTACTGCTGCTCGAAATCCTTCGCCAGCGTACGGGTCTGGTCCACGATCTTCCACTTCGACGCCGGCACGACCATGTCGTCCTTGCCGAACGAGATGCCCGCCTTGAAGGCGTTGTAGAAGCCGAGCGCCATGATGCGGTCGCAGAAGATCACCGTCTCCTTCTGACCGCAGTGACGGTAGACCTGGTCGATCACGCCGGAGATCTCGCGCTTGGTCATCAGCTTGTTGATGATGTCGTACGAGATCTTGGTGCTCTTCGGCAGCAGGTTGCCGAGCATGACGCGGCCCGCGGTGGTTTCGATCCACCGCTTCGACATCTTGCCTTCCTCGTCGAGGCCTTCCCACCGGTACTTGATCTTGGTGTGGAGGTGGATGACCTTCGAATGCAGGGCGTGCTCGAGCTCGGCCATGTCGCCGAAGATCTTGCCCTCGCCGGGCAGGCCTTCGCGCATGATCGAGACGTAGTAGAGGCCGAGCACGATGTCCTGCGACGGCACGATGATCGGCTGGCCGTTCGCCGGATGCAGGATGTTGTTGGTCGACATCATCAGGACGCGCGCTTCCAGCTGCGCTTCGAGCGACAGCGGAACGTGCACGGCCATCTGGTCGCCGTCGAAGTCGGCGTTGAAGGCGGCGCAGACCAGCGGATGCAGCTGGATCGCCTTGCCTTCGATCAGCACCGGCTCGAACGCCTGGATGCCCAGACGATGCAGCGTCGGCGCGCGGTTGAGCAGCACCGGATGCTCGCGGATCACCTCATCGAGGATATCCCAGACCTCCGGACGCTCCTTCTCGACCAGCTTCTTGGCCTGCTTCACCGTGGTGGACAGACCCTTGGCGTCAAGCCGCGAGTAGATGAACGGCTTGAACAGCTCGAGCGCCATCTTCTTCGGCAGGCCGCACTGATGCAGGCGCAGCTCGGGACCGACCACGATCACCGAACGGCCCGAATAGTCGACGCGCTTGCCGAGCAGGTTCTGACGGAACCGGCCCTGCTTGCCCTTCAGCATGTCGGCGAGCGACTTCAGCGGGCGCTTGTTGGCGCCGGTGATGACGCGGCCGCGGCGGCCGTTGTCGAACAGCGCGTCGACGGCCTCCTGCAGCATGCGCTTTTCGTTGCGGATGATGATGTCGGGCGCCCGCAGCTCCATCAGCCGCTTCAAGCGGTTGTTGCGGTTGATGACGCGGCGATAGAGGTCGTTGAGGTCCGAGGTCGCGAACCGGCCGCCGTCGAGCGGCACCAGCGGACGCAGGTCCGGCGGAATCACCGGCACGACCGTCATGATCATCCATTCCGGCTTGTTGCCGGAGACGCGGAAGGCCTCGACGATCTTCAGACGCTTGGCGAGCTTCTTGTGCTTGATGTCGGAGTCGGTCTCCGCCATGTCGGCACGCAGCGTCGCCTCGAGCTTCTCGAGCTCGAGCCCCTTCAGCAGCTCGCGGATCGCCTCGGCGCCGATCATGGCGGTGAAGCTGTCCTGGCCGTACTCGTCCTGCGCCTTCAGATACTCGTCTTCCGACAGCAGCTGACGGTCCTTCAGCGCGGTGAGACCCGGCTCGAGAACGACGTAGTATTCGAAGTACAGGATCCGCTCGAGATCCTTCAGCGTCATGTCGAGCAAGAGGCCGATGCGCGACGGCAGCGACTTCAGGAACCAGATGTGGGCGACCGGCGCCGCCAGCTCGATATGGCCCATGCGCTCGCGCCGGACGCGCGACAGCGTCACCTCGACCGAGCACTTCTCGCAGATGATGCCCTTGTACTTCATCCGCTTGTACTTGCCGCACAGGCACTCGTAGTCCTTGATCGGCCCGAAGATGCGCGCGCAGAACAGGCCGTCACGCTCCGGCTTGAAGGTGCGGTAGTTGATGGTCTCCGGCTTCTTGATCTCGCCGTAGGACCAGGACAGAATCTTCTCCGGAGACGCGATCGAAATCCGGATCTGGTCGAAGACCTGAGCCGGCGTCGTCGGATTGAAAAGATTCATAATCTCTTGATTCATGGTCTTCTCCTCGCGTGCCGATCGTCACCGGCAGCAAATTCGAAAGTTTTATTCAACGCGCGCCCCACTCAACGTCCGGGCGGAGCGCGAAGGCCCGGCGCTTTCGCGCCGGGCGTAAATCTCAGCGTTATTCGGCCGCTTCCGACGTCGACGCCGGTCCCACCTTGGAATTGTGCAGGTCGACGTTGAGGCCGAGCGAGCGCATTTCCTTGACCAGCACGTTGAACGATTCCGGAATACCGGCCTCGAAGGTGTCGTCGCCGCGCACGATCGCCTCGTACACCTTGGTACGGCCGGCGACGTCGTCCGACTTCACGGTCAACATCTCCTGCAGCGTGTAGGCGGCGCCGTAGGCTTCCAGCGCCCAGACCTCCATTTCGCCGAAGCGCTGGCCGCCGAACTGCGCCTTGCCGCCCAGCGGCTGCTGGGTGACGAGCGAGTACGGACCGATCGAACGCGCGTGGATCTTGTCGTCCACGAGATGGTGCAGCTTGAGCATGTAGATGTAGCCCATCGTCACCTTGCGATCGAACTGGTCGCCGGTGCGGCCGTCATAGACGGTCGACTGGCCGGAGGCGTCGAAGCCCGCAAGCTTCAGCATCTCCTCGATGTCGGCTTCCTTGGCGCCGTCGAACACCGGCGTTGCGATCGGCACGCCGTGGCTCAGATTGCGGCCGAGTTCGACCAGCTCGTTGTCGTTCAGCGACTTGATGGTTTCATCCTCGCCATAGATCTTCTTCAGGGTCTCGCGCAGCGGCTTGAGATCCTGCTTCTGATAGTAGGCGTCGATGGTCTGGCCGATGCGCTTGCCGAGGCCGGCGCAGGCCCAACCGAGATGGGTCTCAAGGATCTGACCGACGTTCATGCGCGAAGGCACGCCGAGCGGATTAAGCACGATGTCGGCGTGCGTACCGTCCTCGAGGAACGGCATGTCCTCGATCGGCACGATCTTCGACACCACACCCTTGTTGCCGTGACGGCCGGCCATCTTGTCGCCGGGCTGGATCTTGCGCTTCACCGCGACGAAGACCTTGACCATCTTCATCACGCCGGGCGGCAGCTCGTCGCCACGCTGCAGCTTCTCGACCTTGTCGAGGAAGCGCTGCTCGAGGCCCTTCTTCGACTCGTCGTACTGCTTCCGCATGGCCTCGATCTCGGCCATCAGCTTGTCGTTCGGCGAGGCGAACAGCCACCACTGCGACTTCGGATATTCGTCGAGCACCGCGCGGGTGATCTTGGTATCCTTCTTGAAGCCCTTCGGACCTGCGATGCCCTGGCGGTTCTCCAAGAGCTCGGCGAGGCGGTTGTAGACGTTGCGGTCCAGAATCGCCTGCTCGTCGTCGCGGTCCTTGGCCAGACGCTCGATCTCTTCCCGCTCGATCGCGAGCGCACGCTCGTCCTTGTCGACGCCGTGGCGGTTGAACACGCGGACTTCCACGATGGTGCCCTGCACGCCCGGAGGCACGCGCAGCGAGGTATCGCGGACGTCGGAGGCCTTCTCGCCGAAGATGGCGCGCAGCAACTTCTCTTCCGGCGTCATCGGGCTCTCGCCCTTCGGCGTGATCTTGCCGACCAGGATGTCGCCGGCGCGAACTTCCGCACCGATGTAGACGATACCGGCTTCGTCGAGGTTCTTCAGCGCTTCTTCCGAGACGTTCGGAAT